>JAJUFK010000033.1 GCA_029266015.1 Bacteroidota bacterium | reverse complement strand
TACACCTGCTAACGTTCCAATCCATAAATTACGATAAGCATCTTCTTTCAAAGCATTTATGTAGTGTTGACCAACTTCAACAGAGGAATTTGATTTCATTTTGGGTAAATTGATGCGAGTAAACGAATGTCCATCAAAACGATTTAAACCACCACGCGTACCAATCCATATAAACCCACGACTATCTTCATAAATACATTCTATGTAATTATCTACAATGCCATTATCTTGATTAAATGTTTTGAACGAAAAATTGTTTTGTGAAAAAACACAAATATTTGGTAAACAAAAAATAAGAAAAAATAACGATAAATGTAAAATGTAATTCCTCATAGAATAATAACTAGAATTTTAATAAAATTCAAATTACAAGCAATGTAGTATTTTTTTTTTACATTTTTATTTTTTGATAAAAAATCATAATAAATACTTTAAATATTTTCTTTAACATCCAATATTGCCATTTTTTTAATAAAATAACATTTTTATTGCATTTGCATTTTTTTATTTGTATTTTTAAACGATTTAATGTGTAGAAACAAAAATTTACTATTATATGAGATTGTATAAAATGATTTTTTTATGCACAATTACTATATTGTATTCAATATCAGTATTTTCGCAAGGTTTTAAAACCGACAATACAACAGGTAACTTACTTGATGCTAATGGCAATAATTTTATAATGAAAGGAATAAATGTTCCTCTTTCATGGTATCAAACACAAGTTAATGGTAGTATAGCAGCCTTACGAACCAACACAGGTTCAAATTGTTTGCGAATTGTAATAAACGCAGGATACAACGGAACCACTGCTACACCTGCTAACGTATGGCAAACTGCTGTACAAGCGTGTATTGATAACCAAATGATTCCAATGATAGAACTACACGATTGGACAGGAAGCACCAATACTACCAATGATTTTACCAATATGGCTAATTGGTATGTAACAAATGCTGCATATTTAAAACAAGCAAATATTGCAAAACATATACTCATAAATATTTGTAATGAATGGGGAACTTGGCAAACCGCTAATTCTAATGGTACAGCATGGCGTGATGGATTTAATCAGGCTGTTACTATTATAAGAAATGCCGGTATCAACACTACTCTGGTTATTGATGCTGTTGGATACGGCCAAGATATAAATAATGCTTCAAATATTAAAGCATATGCAGCATCTATGATTAATGCCGATCCTCAAAAAAATCTATTATTTTCTGTCCATATGTACTGCGAATGGAAAAAAGGCGCAGGTGATATTCCCGGCACATTGCAATGGATGCGTACCAATAAAATTCCATTTATAGTTGGTGAATTTGGATATCAACATGCAACAGATGGTTCATGCGATATTGACGAACAATTAATAATGGATGAATGTCAGGCAAAAGGCATAGGATGGTTGGCTTGGTCGCAAAAAGGTAACAGTTCTGAAGTTGCATATCTTGACTTGTGCGGAGATTGGGATTGTAGAGCTTCAACCCTATCGGCTTGGGGTAATACCGTAATAAATGGAACAAACGGAACTAAAACTGCTGTTACCTGTTCTGTCTTTACCAATACGGCACCTACCGTATCGTTAACAGCTCCTACTAACGGAGCTAGTTTTGCAGCATTAAGTTCAATTACTGTTTCGGCAACTGCAACCGATAGTGATGGAACTATTTCAAAAGTAGAATTTTATGCAAACAATGAATTAATTGGCACTGACAATACATCTCCATACTCAATTTCATGGACAAATGCTGCCGCAGGAACATATAGTATTACTGCAAAAGCATATGACAACTCAGGTACTAGTACCACATCGGCAGCACGCAGCATTACAGTAACACAACCAGCAAACAACACATTACCTTCGGCTGTTATAACACAACCTCATGTAAATGCATATTTTCAACAAAATACAAATATTACCATACGAGTATACTCAACAGATATTGGAGGAACATATGCAAACGGAACTGTAAGTAAAGTTGAACTGTATTATGCCCCAACAGCAACTCCTCAAAATACTACAAAACTAACAACCTTAACTACCCATACACAAAACACATATACCTATGTTTGGGAAAATGTACCGGCAGGTTCTTACCGGATTACGGCAAAAGCAACCGATAATTTAGGTGCGACATTTACATCTGCAGGAGTAACAATTACAGTAGGTACAGCCGCTTTTCAAGCTAAAGGAATGGCAGCATGCAAAGGAAAATATTTAGCTAATATTATAGCAAGTAGTGTTCGTTCCGATTTTGGAACATATTGGAACGGTGTAACAGCAGAAAACGGCTGTAAATGGGGGTCGGTAGAAGGCACTCGAAATACTATGAATTGGAGTCAAGCAGATATTTCATATAATTATGCAAATACAAACAATCTCATGTTTCGCTATCACGCATTTGCTTGGGGAAGCCAATATCCAAGCTGGATTACTAGTTTAAACACAACTGATTTTAAAGCTGAAATGGAACAATATATAGCAGCAATAGCAGCTCGCTATCCTAATATTGACCAAATAGACGTTCTCAATGAAAATATGTACATAAATACATACAACGGACAAGAACATGCTGCCGGAACCCCCTATTTTAGAGCAGGATTAGGAGGACCGGGAGTTACAGGATATGACTGGGTAATATGGTTATTTGAAAAAGCACGCCAATATTTCCCCAATGCAAAATTAGTAATGAATGATTATGAATTAGAAAATAATACTGCAGGTATCAACGAAATGCTTGCTGTTGTTAAAGTGTTACGTGACAGAGGACTTATTGACGGATTTGGAACTCAAGCTCATTGCTTTAATGTAGATGGCTTAGCCAGCAATCCTACTTTACTTAAAAACAGTTTAGATTTAATGGCAACAAGCGGGATTCCTGTATATGTAACCGAACTTGATTTAAATGGTGGTACTACAGTTTCTGAAGCTACTCAACTTAACAGTTATCAAAAATTATTTCCCGTATATTGGGAACATCCTGCCGTGGGGGGTGTAACACTATGGGGCTATGTAGAAGGTTCTACATGGAAAACAGGTACAGGATTATTAAATGCAGATGGAACTATACGCTCTGCTATGACATGGCTTCAATCATATATTGCAGGAAAAACTGATGTTGGATATCCATTCTGTCCAAGTACTACAGCCCCACCACCTACCAACAATTTAACCAATGGTGAATTTGACAATGGCACAACAGGTTGGGATATGCAATATAATAATTCTGCAACTGGTACATTTACTGTGATTACTAATGCAAACCTATCGGGTACTAACGCTGCAAAAATTTGTCCAATAAATGCAGGTACAGCAAATTGGCATATTCAACTACGACAAAATGCTCCATTTACTGCCGGCAAAACATATGAAATTTCATTTATGGCAAAAGCAGATGCGGCTCGAACTATGGATGCCGGTTTGCAAATGGAAGGCGACCCATGGACAAGTCATTGGGGTGCTCAACAAAACCTCACAACAGCAAATCAAACATTTAATTACACATTTAGCCCTACTGTTACAGATGCTACTGCAAAACTTAAATTTTATGTAGGAAATAATACTAGTTGCGTATATATTGATAATGTAATATTCAGAGAACAAGGTGCTGCTGTTGCTCCACCTGCAACTATTACTCCTGCCGGTCCAACTACTTTTTGTACCGGAGGCAGTGTGGTGCTGCAAGCTAATACTGGCGTTGGATATACATATCAATGGCGTAGAGATGCCACAAATATTACCGGAGCAACTTCTGCTTCGTATACAGCCACACAATCGGGAACGTATACTGTAATTGTTACCGCCAATAGTTTATCAACAACTTCATCAGGCGTTGCTGTAACAGTAAATGCAATTCCGGCTGCTCCAACTATTACCAATACTACCCCAACCCTCTGTGCAGGTGGCACTATTTCGCTCAGCATTCCTACTACAACCGGAGCTACCTATGCATGGACAGGACCAAGCAGCTATACTGCTACTACGGCGTCTATTAGCAGGTCAAATGCTACAACTGCTATGGGTGGAACTTATTCGGCTACTGTTACCGTAAACGGTTGTACAAGTACTGCAAGTACTACTACTGTTACTATAAACGCAATACCTGCTGCACCAACTATTACCAATACTACCCCAACCCTCTGTGCAGGTGGAACTATTTCGCTCAGCATTCCTACCACTACAGGTGCTACATATGCATGGACAGGGCCAAGCAGTTATACCGCCACTACTGCTGCTATTAGCAGGACAAATGCTACTACTGCTATGGGTGGAACTTATTCTACTACTGTTACCGTTAACGGTTGTACAAGTACTGCAAGTACTACTACTGTTACTGTAAATGCTATACCTGCTGCACCTACTGTTACAAGTCCTATTACATATCAACAAAATGCAACTGCTACACAACTTACAGCTACAGGCACCGGACTAAAATGGTATACCGTAGCTACAGGTGGTACAGGAAATACAACAGCACCTACTCCAAGTACTGCAACAATAGGAACATCTACTCACTATGTATCGCAAACTGTAAGTGGGTGCGAAAGTCCTCGAAGTGCAATACAAATAAATATAGTAGCTGCAACAATTATTCAAAATATTACTTTATCGCAAGGATGGAATATGATATCAATACATGTTCACCCAAGTGATAGTTTATTTGCTACAATCTTTAATGGTTTACCTGTGCAAACTGTAAAAAATGCAAATGGATTTTGGCGTTCGGGAGGAACAATTCAACTGAATTCTATAACCAAAATAATACCCGGCGAAGGATATTTGGTGTATATGAATTCGGCAGCTACACTTCAGGTAAGTGGAATTGCTATGCAAACAAATAATTTTGCATCGCTTAAAACAGGCTGGAACTTAATTGGTTGCCCGTTCCAAACAAGTACAGCATTTAGCACTTATTTTAATGCTACCAATACTGAAATAATTAAAGATACCGAAGGATTCTGGGAACCAAACAATGCTTTGTCAACTATTCAAAATCTGATTCCCGGCAAAGGATATTATATTAAAAAGAAATAGTTTTTATATACCACAGAATAATCATACATAGACATCCCGAGAGAATGATAGGCTTTCGGGATTTTTTTTATAAAACTTTTATAATTTGATGTAATGCTTGTAATAAAACTGAACGAGGACACGCATAATTAAGTCGCATAAAACCTTCGCCGCCTCTACCAAATTGAATTCCACGACTTAGACCTACTCCCGCTTTTCGCACAAAAAATGTTTGTAATTCTTCATCAGTCATATTCATATTTCTACAATCAAGCCATGCTAAATAAGTTGCTTGAGGTTCTATAAGATGTATTTTTGATGTTTGTTGCATAACCTCTCGTATGCATTGTAAATTGCCTTCTAAATATCGCAACAATTCAAAAAGCCATTGTTCTCCTTTAGTATATGCCGATTCAAATGCTTTCATATTTAAAGGACTCATGCCATGCAATTGATTGCGTTCAATAAATGATTTAATTTTTGTAAGAATCTCGGGGTTTTGACACACAATTGCCGAAATTGATAAGCCTGCAATATTAAAAGTTTTACTGGGAGCTACTAACGTTATTGAATTTTCACGAGCATAATCACTCAAGGTAGCCCAAGGAATATGTTTATTATTATACAATAAAATATCAGCATGAATTTCATCAGAAACAACCAAAATACTATGTTTTTTACATATATCATGCAATTGCATAAGTTCTTGATGAGTCCAACATCGTCCTACAGGATTGTGAGGATGACAAAGAATCATAAGTTTTGTACGTGGATTAATACTCCGTTCCAATGCATCAAAATCTATTTGATACACTCCATCACGCAAAACCAATTGGTTATTGAGAACAACCCTAGAATGTTTTTCGACCGACTCAAAAAAAGGAAAATACACAGGGGTTTGAACAATTATTTCATCACCAACATTAGTAAATTCCTGAATAATAAGATTTAACGAAGGAACAATACCATGATAAAACACTACATCAGATGCTGAAAAATGCCAATTGTTTCTACGTGCATTCCATTGCATTAATGAATTATATAATTCTTCATAAAAATAAGTATATCCATAAATTCCATGCTGAGCTGCGTTAGTAATGTCTTCAATAATTTCATCGGCAATTTTAAAATCCATATCGGCAACCCACAAAGGAATTACAGAAGAATCACCAAATACTTTAGAACGCAAATCATATTTATAACAATTGGTATGTTCGCGAGGAATAATTGTATCAAAAGAATATGCCATAGTATTATAATTGAGATAATGCTTGAAACAAATCAGCAATAATATCTTCTGAATTTTCAATACCTATTGAAATTCGAATCATAGTATCGGTTACCCCTATTTCAGCTTGTTTTTCAAGTGAAAACTCACTATATATTGTTGATGACGGGTGAATTACTAATGTTTTGTTGTCGTGTAAATTTGTTGCTCTACGTATCAATTGCACCGCATTGATTAAAGAAAAACAATCTTGTTTCGAAGCTAACTCAAAGCAAATAATTGAACCAGGATACGTAAAAAACTTTTGAGCTCTGGTAAAGTATTTATTGGTTGCCAATCCTGCATATCGTACATGCTTCACGCGTGGATGTTGTTCCAAAAATTCAGCAACAACTTGTGCATTACTACAAGCACGGTCAATTCGCAACTCCATAGTTTCTAAACCAAGAGAAAACAATTGTGCCGCTTGTACCGACATGCATGCACCAAGATTTCTATACGTAAGCAACCGTAATTTACGAATAAATGAAAATGCACCATATTTTATAGCTTGTTCGGCAAAATTCACATGTTGTTTCCAATCATACAAACCATTATCTATAAGCAACCCACCAATAGCAGTACCTCCACCCGAAATAAATTTAGTAGATGAAAGCACCGAAATATGAATGCCATGCAATTTAGCATCAAACATATAGGGCGGTGTGGCAGTAGTATCGGCAACTAAAGGAATTGCATGAGCATTTGCTAAAGCAACAAGTTCATCTATTGCATATATTTCAATTTGAGGATTGGTAATAGTTTCAAAAAATATAGCACGAGTTTTATCTGAAATTGCAGCTCGCACATTCTCTATTGAATTAAAATCGACAAACTTTACGACGATACCATATTCTGCAAATGTATCTGTAAATAAAGAATACGTAGTACCAAACAATTTATTGGAACTCACAATTTCATCGCCAGCTTTACACAAAGCTAACAAGCACGATGAAATTGCTCCCATACCCGATGAAAAGCCAATACAAGCTATGGCTCCGGTAACATTTAATATAGTTTTTTCAAAATATTCTATCGTAGGATTAGACGAACGTGAATAGGCATGTGCAGGTTTTGTACCTTTAAAAGCAGCCTCAATATCTTCGGCTCTTGCAAATTCAAACGCGGCGTTTGCGTATGCAGGAAATCTAAGAGCTCCATACGCATCATGTTTATTTGGTTTTGTATGTAAAACCTTAGTAGTAAACCCCATGCACTATAATTAATCAAAAAGTGTAGTACTTAAATATCGTTCTCCGGTATCAGGTAATATAACAACAAATGTTTTACCTTTATTTTCGGTACGTTTAGCAACTTGCAAGGCTGCATACACAGCCGCTCCCGAAGATATTCCGCAAAAAATTCCTTCTTGTTTTGCAATTTCGCGAGCTGTTTCAAATGCTTGATCGTTGGTTACGCGAACAATTTCGTCAATAATAGACGTATTTAAAATATCGGGCACAAACCCTGCTCCGGTACCTTGAATTTTATGAGGGCCCGGCTTACCACCTGAAAGTACAGGTGAATCATCGGGCTCTACAGCTATTGCTTTACATGATGGTTTTTTAGCTTTTATTACCTCACTAATTCCGGTAATAGAACCTCCTGTACCAACACCTGCAACAATAAAATCAACTGCTCCGTCAGTATCGTTCCAAATTTCTATTGCAGTAGTTTTTCTATGAATTTCGGGATTAGCGGGATTTTGAAACTGCTGAGGAATAAATACATTACCCAATTCTTCTTGTAATGCATTTGCTTTAGCTATAGCACCTTTCATTCCTTCGGGAGCCGGAGTTAACACTATTTCTGCACCAAGTGCTTTCAATATTTTTCTACGCTCTATAGTCATACTTTCGGGCATAGTAAGTATTAATTTATAACCTTTAGCTGCACAAGTCATAGCCAACGCTATACCGGTGTTTCCGCTTGTTGGTTCTACTATTACCGTATCTTTAGTAATTTTTCCGTCACGCTCTGCAGCTTCAATTAATGCAAGTCCTATTCGGTCTTTTATTGAACTTCCCGGATTAAAAGATTCTACCTTTACTAAAATTATTGCATCAATACCTTGTGTTATTTTGTTTAATTTTACTAAGGGGGTATTTCCTATTGTTTCTGTTATATTATTATAAATTTTTACCATACTGTAATTATATATAAAACATTACTAAATCATTATTTTTTTGAATTTTACTTTGTTCCTGCACCAAATCATATAATGTTTTTGATTGCAGATAGGAAACTATGTGGTCATTGAGACCACACCAAAATGACTGCGCTGCACACATTTTTGTTTTGCAACACTCATTGCTCGACATACAATCAATCAATTGCAAACTTGAATTAAATGCTTTAAAAATAGTATAAGCCGTAATTTTTTTAGGGTCGCCATTGAGTCGATAACCGCTTTTTTTACCTCCGGTATTTACTATTAAATCAGCAGATTTCAGTTCTGCTATTATTTGATCTAAATATTTATTGGAAATATTTTGTGTTTTTGCAATATCTTTTTGCAACACACCATGTTCACTGCTATTCATAGCAATTTCTATAATAGCACGAAGTCCGTATCGAGTTTTTGTATTTAATTTCATATTATATTATCCTATCGGATTAGTAGGATACAAATATACTACATAAAATATAAAAGTCAAATAGTATTTGAAATTATTTTACAGAATATGCAACACATTCTATCTCAACTAACCAACCGGGTCGACAAACGGGAGCTTGCACAAGTACATATACCATATCAGAATATTTTTTTTTCATATAGTCATGTATAAGAGTGGTATCTTGAATATCGCGTATATATACTATACTGTATAAAATATCGGAGATTTTTGTATTACATTCTAAAAATAACGCTTTTATATTTTCAAACGTTCTATCTAATTGTGCTTTCATATCGCCAACAGCAACAATTTCTCCTTTATTATTTATGCTGGCAGTACCACTAATTAAAATAAGATTATAGTCAGATAATGAAATTGCAACACCGCGTTCAAAAGTTACCCCATACTCATGAGTAGGATTAAGGTGTGTTGGAGCTAACAAATATTGAATTTGCGATGATTGTACCCCTTGAATAGCAAGTGCATCAAAACTCACTAATGATTGAGGCGAATACTGTGCCCCCTCAATACCGGTACTTGTAATAAAATGTGTTTCTGGTGTGAGGTCAATGTTTTGAAACATCTCTTTGCGAGCTTGTACCATAGCAGCATAGCGGGTATCAATATCGCGAATAAAAAACCACGTACGCACACAAGATTCTTGTATTGAACAATCAATCGTATTTAATTCTTTTTGATACGAGTTTAATATTTCAATTGTCTGTTTTTGTACAGAATTTTCGGTAGTATACATACGATTTGTTGTCCACCAAAACGTATTTTCATTTTCAGCAAATCCAATAGAATCCTTATTAGTATGAATAATAGAATTAGAATAATCAGTACAGGTAAGCAATAATGTAATTTTAGAGTTATTACAAGGAATTTGCTGAATAATAGAAGTAGATTGAGCATGCAAAAACAATTCAAACAATTCACTTTGTACAATATAATCATACTGATTTTGAATATCGCTCAAAAATATACGAGCAAAACGAGCATTTGTTTTAGTAAAATTATATTGACTATACAAATACGTAATACCTTCAATTATTGCCTGCATTTGCTCAATAAAAGAATTTTGTGTTTGTGGAGATATTACAAAACAATAGTGTGCATAATTGCTCACTACTATTTTTTTTTGTTGTAATGTAAATGAATTACCGATATTATCCATTACAAGGTTTTTAATTCTTTTGCGATTTTTTGAGCAAATGCTTCCATTTCATTTCTTCTGCTACGAGCATACGGATCGGCATTTATCATTTTTTGATTCAAATCTAAGGCTTTTGTTATATCGTCGTTTGCTCCTTTATAATTTTTTAAAAAATATTTATTACGAGCCGACAAATAAAACGGAGAATAATGAAACATTCCCTCATCTATTACTTTACTTACATCTTGCAACCTCGATTCATATTTTTCCATTTTAAAATATAAAAATGCTCTGCGAAGTAAAATTTCGTTATCATTTTTTCTGATTTTAAATAAACCATTCACATCAACCAATGCTTTATCATACATTTCGATTTCTTCATACAATTTTGAACGAAGTGTAAGTATTTCAAAATTATTTGGATGTTTTTTTAAATAATTTGTAGTCTCATCTATCAAAAGGTCTGTTTTATTTTGATTGACTAACACCGTAAGATATATTTTAAACAAATCATAATTATCGGGATTTTTTTGCATAGCCTCTTTACTAATTGCTATAGCTTTTTCAAACTTATTCAAACGCGACAACACATAAATTTTTGCTTGAATAAGCTTAACATCATTTGATTTTTTTTGCAAATCTTTATCAATTATTTGCAATGCAGTATTATAATCTTTTACAGCTTTTTGTGGTTGTTTTTCTTGATTATACACATCACCACGCTGAATATATGCACTATACTGGTTGGGTGAGGTTTGAATAAGTGTATTCAAATATTTTAACGCAGCCGAATATGATTTATTAACGTTTACCGCTTCTGTTATAGCACGTTGCAAATAATTGCTTTCGGTAGAAAAATGATCTTGAATTGTATGCCATTCATTGTATTTAACATTAACAAATTCAGGTATATTAATAGCATAATTTTTTGTATCAAAATATTCAAGCCAAATTGGAGGACTATCATTACCGTTTTCATCAATATGAGTTAAAAACAATTGAGTATAAGGTCCAAATTGTTTGGTAGCAAAAACGAGCCATTTCCCATTGGGACTCCATGAATGCCACGAATTCATATTTGATGTATTACATGTCATTTCACGAGGTTTACCTCCTTGAGCAGGCATTATAAACAATTTACTGTCTTTTTGTAACAGCATAAAATTATCTGCTTGACAAAACACTATCCATTTACCATCGGGAGAATATTTTGCAAAATAATTACTTTTTCCATTATTTGATGCTCCGGAAATTGGTTGAGCCTTTCCTCCATTGCCATTATTAAAAGGAATAGAATATAAATCAAATTTAAAATCTTGCTTACCATCTAAAAATTCACGAGCATATTTTGGGTCAATTACCATTGTTTTAAGCGTATCTAACGAAGTATTGCTATACCTTTTTGCTCTTGAAAACACAATAGTTTTACCATCGGGGCTCCATGCCGGCGATGCTTGCACATATTCTTTAAAATCGGCACCGGGTATTGATTTATATTGCTTAGTTTCTATATTATAATTTACCAACACTCCTTTGATTGGAAAAAATAATTGAGAATATGCAAAATCATTATCAATAGGTACAAAAATAGAACGGTCTTTGAGCATACTTATCACATTTTTTCCATCAGGTGATATTTGCGCTAGTAGTCCAAATGTTTGTTCTCCATCTTCCTTTTTATATTCGTCCCAAGTAATTATTGTATTCAATGATATATCGCTTATGCCATTTGAAATATCGGTAATAGTATATGAACCTTTGTTATTTGAGTTGTCTACATCCATTGCGAATTTCTTTCCATCGGCAGAAAAACTATGACAATTGGCACATACAGGAATATTTGTCAACATCAATCGTGGTTCTTCGGCAGATGCAATATTGCCCAATTTCCAACGCAATGAATCTTTATGTTGATTGGCTTTACTAAACGGTAAAATAACTGATCTAAAAAAGATGGGTGCTCCAACCGAATCTTTTGAAATTGTGAATTCTATAGAACTTGAAGCTTGTTTTTTACCTTTTGCATCAAGACAATACACTATACATTCAATTTTTTTCTCTACCGCTTTTGATTTTAATTGTTCCCAGGCACTTTGTTCGGGAATCCACATACACGTATCAATAGTTGCCGAAATTTCAATGGTACCATCGTGTACTATTTCTACCGCCCATTGTTTGGTAACAGAATCGGTAGTCCAACGAATACCGGGAGCGGGAAATTCACGCGGGAACACACAATTATTAAACGGATATATAACAGACACTCGTGAGTTATCAGTTGAATTACATGAAATCAACGCTAGAACAAATGATATACAGATTAATAATTGTTTCATAGTACATTGTTTAAAAACTATGCAAAAATAATATTTTTATTGTAATAGTATGACCGATTTACTAAGCTTAATTACAACAACAGCAAAATTAAATTGATAACCGTTGTGCAATGTTCCATGCCTGTAAAACCCTATCTGCCATACCTATACCATTGCGAACACTTCCGGCAATTATAAGATTTGTGTGTGTATGTTCTATTTCATCAATACTAGCAAATACTTGTTCCATGTGTTTTGTATATTGTACTATAGCATGTGTATATCTAAAAATCCTTATCAAATCAGGATTCCAATGGGGAATAAAAAGCATGTGTTGCAGTTCGCGTGCTACTATTGCTGTAATTTCATCATCTGTTTTATGAATTATATCAGGTCGCAACATTCCTCCCAAAAACACAGATAACATTGCTCCCCCTTGCGGTGCTCTGTTACCAAACATAGATGAAGGGAATAATACTCCCAATATATCTCTATTTTCGCAAGGAGGCACCAAACCTCCAAATGCTTGTATATTCATGCCGTTCCAGTTCTTAAACCCAACGGCAACTTGTACTACCGGAGCATATTCTACTGATTCAAATATTTGTGTATGATACGTAGATAACCATGGTAACACACGAGGTAATGAATAAGCATTGCAGGTAGTTATTACATGACTAAATGTTTTATTTTCTTGTTGACCATTGAGTGTGAAACGAACATTATATTCATTTTGGAATGGTTCAACCAATACATTTTGACATTGCGTAAATATAGTTGCTTTGGAATTTTTTTCTAATGCAGTAATTAAGTTTTGTAATCCACCTTTGCAAGTAAACACTTGTTTTGAAGGAGTAGGAATACTATTTTTTTTATTATATTTTGCTTTGGCTATTGCTCCTCGTATGAAACTGCCATAAGTTTGTTCTAAAGCATATAATTTTGCCAATGCAAAACGAGTGACTAACGTCTTGGTATTTCCGGCATACACTCCATTTATAAATGGAGCTACTGCATAATCATGAAAACTTTTACCCATTCTACGAAGAACAAGTTCATACACAGTTTCATTTGGATTGATTCCTGCCTTACGAAATGGTTCTCCAAGTATTCGTAATTTATCAAAAAATGTAAATAAAGGAGTTGTAATTGCCGACCACAATCCCGAAGGTAATGCTCGCCATGCACCTTGTTTCCATATCAATCTAACCTTTGCCGATTTTTGAGCAGTTTCGAGCGTACAATTTGTTTGTAATTCATCAAATAATTTTTCAATTTCAACATTACCTAAAACTCCGGTATTGGGACCACATTCAAATGTAAAACCATCGTGATGAATCGTAGATATTACCCCCCCACATCTATCATGTTGTTCAAATATAGTACACGAAATACCACGTTGAGATAAGAAATATGCAATACTTAAACCTGTTAACCCTCCTCCAATAATTGCAACATGTGTTTTTTGCATATTCTAAATTGTTTTTGAAAATATTTTACTTCCGT
>JAJUFK010000371.1 GCA_029266015.1 Bacteroidota bacterium | reverse complement strand
TTGTTTTTTATAAAATCTTGTAACATTTACAAAAAAATAGGTTTTAATTAATCAACTGAAAAAAAATAATATTCTATATTTGTACTTTCAACAAAGGTAATT
The DNA here is from genome assembly GCA_029266015.1 of Bacteroidota bacterium. GTDB lineage: Bacteria > Bacteroidota > Bacteroidia > Bacteroidales > UBA1715 > MWCJ01. The sequence continues at coordinate 1,851 of JAJUFK010000371.1, read as the reverse complement.
TAATATTTAAATACAATGAACAAAAAAGTTAAAATTGCAATAGAGCTTGGATTATTAGGTCTTATAGTTGTATTATCTCTTTTAGTGTATAACAGTGTAAATTCAAACATTCAATTTGAAAAAGAAAAATTACGTAAACAAAAATTGACTGTTGCAAAACTTATTAAAATCAGAGATTTACAGAATTTGTATGAAGCTACTACAAATAAATATTCAAACTCTTGGGACGAATTAATAAATTTTGCTTTAAAAGATTCTCTTGTGTTTGATTATAAAGAAGGAGATATGGAAGATTCTGCCGCAGTTGCAGAAGGTCGTGCTTTTATTAAAAAAGTAAAACGTCCGGCAATAGAAAAACTGATAGCCGATGGAATTGTTGCAAATGAAAAAGAGTTAAAAGAATTACGGTTTGTGCCTGAAAGCGATGAAGAATTTATTATACGTGCCGGAATGGTTAATTCAGGTGGTATCAATCTTCAAACATTTGAAGTTGGTGTAACATGGGATGTTCTTTTAAAAGGAATGGACAAACAATTGATTATTAATGCAAAAGAAGCTTCTCGTTTACGTTCCGGGTTTGAAGGGTTACGCGTTGGAAAAATAGATGAAGCATCTACAGAGGGTAACTGGGAATAATACATTATGCAAGATTTATTGTATATACACAAAGATTATTCAAATCAATACGAACAATTACAAAAAGTGTCCATTTCGCTGAGGCCAAATGGATTTTCTTTTGTTATACAGGCTGTTGATTCTGATAGAATTTTAGCGGTATGTTATTCTCAAGTATCCGCAAACTCTTCAATATCGGTATACAGTAAATCGTTATCTGTTTTTTTTAAGCATGAAATGTTGCAAAAAACATTTCAAACCATTTCAATTGTGTATGTTACGCCGCGCATTACAATTATTCCGTCATCGTTATTTTCTACTCATAATCTTACTCTTTTATTTGAAACTAACCATGTGTTAGTACCAAATGATGTGGTTCTGGATTATAAACTTAAACAGACACAAGGGTATTTAGTATATACTATTCCTTCTCAAATTATTGAAGTTTGTAAAGAAGCGTTTGGTAATCACATACGATTTCTTCCGCAAGCTGCACCTTTTTTAGAATCAAGTTGTATTCAAAATAAAATAAAAACAAACAAGCAAGTATATATTTTGCTTGATGATACTTTTTTTGATATAGCAGTTCTTGAAGGTCACAATATATTATTGTATAATACATTTGAGTTTTCAAACAACAATGATTATATGTATTTTGTAATGAATGTGTTTGAACAATTACAATTAAATCCCATAGAAATCCCGGTTATGCTTTCGGGGGTTATAAGTAAAGCATCGCATTATTATGAATCAATACAAATGTTTATAAAACATGTTCATATAATTGAACCAACTCAGTCTCATAAAGATTTTCTTCAGTATCCGTTTGAACAATCGCTTTATCCGTTTTTTAATAATGAGTGTAATGTGAGTTTATGCGAATAATTAGTGGCACTTTTAAGGGAAAACAAATAATTGCTCCCTCATATTTTATGTTACGCCCCACAACCGATTTTGCAAAAGAAAGTTTATGTAATATACTTTCAAATATGTACGATTTTGATGATTGTTCATTGCTTGATTTGTTTGCCGGAATAGGTAGTATTAGTCTTGAATTTGCCTCTCGAGGTTGTACAGATATAGTTTGTGTTGAGCGAGAGCCTAAACATGCCGGTTTTATTAAAAAAACGGTTTCAGAATTGCAAATTCAAGGAATGCATGTGGTCACAAATGATGTTAGAGATTTTTTAAAAATTGCCTATAGAAGTTTTTCGATAATTTTTGCCGATCCGCCAT
>JAJUFK010000164.1 GCA_029266015.1 Bacteroidota bacterium | reverse complement strand
GTAAGATACGGTCATTTGCCCTGATTCAATTTTTGATATATCAATTAAATCGTTTATTATGGTAAGCATTCTATGACCGCTTTGTTCTATGATTGACACGTAATGCATTCGTTCTTGTAATGATAGTTCGGGGTCTTTGAGTAAATCTGCAAACCCCAATATTCCATTCATTGGAGTTCGTATTTCATGGTTCAAATTTGCTAAAAATAATGATTTTAAAGTATCACTTTCTTCTGCTTTTTCTTTGGCTGCTTCTAATTCTTTTCTTTTTTGTTTTTCTTCGGTTACATCTATTTGTATGCCTATAAAGTGTTTAATTTCACCTGTTTGGTCTTGTATAGACGATATTGAAACATCAGCATAAAATAATTCTCCGTTTTTCTTTTTATTTATGAATTCTCCTTTCCAATCGTTTCCTTTGAGAATTTCATTCCACATGTTGGTATACACTGATGCTGTTTGGTTTCCCGATTTTAATATTGCAGGTGTTTTGCCTACCAATTCTTCTAATGCATATCCGGTTGTTTCAATAAATTTAGTGTTGGCATATTCTATTATACCAAGTTTGTCAGTTATAATTATTGCTACCGGAGCTTTTTCTATAGCATGAAAACATGTTTTTATTTGCAATCCGGTTTGATCTTTTAGTTTTTGAATTTCAAGAAATTGTGCGTGATTTTTTTCTTGTTCTTTGGCCAATTTTAAGGCGTTCATTATAGCAATTGGCAATCGTTCTATGCGTTGTTTTACAACATAGTCGCTTGCTCCATGTTTAATTGATTCTGCCGCATCTTCTTCTGATAATGAACCTGTTACAATAATTACGGGAGTATGTAAATATATTTTTCGAGCATCTTCTATAGCCATAAATCCATTATACTGTGGCAGCATAAAATCAGTAAGAATTACATCGGGTTTATACGTTTGAAGAATTGCATTGAAATCTTGTTTGGTTTCGCAAACTTTATACTCAATAGTATATTGAGGTAATGATTTTGTCAATACCGACTGAATGAGTTCTACATCATTGTCATCATTTTCAAGTAGTACTATTGAAAGTTGTTCGGGCATGAGATGTAGTATTAGCGTGGTACTTTGTTTAATGTTATCCAAAATAAACCTAATGTTTTCACTGCTTCAATAAACTCCTCAAAATCAACAGGTTTTACAACGTATGCATTGACTCCTAAATTATAACTTTCAATTATGTCTTTATCAATATCAGAAGATGTAAGCATTATTACAGGAATATTTTTTAATACGTTATCTTGTTTTATAATTTTTAGTACTTCTATACCGGTTACTTTGGGCATTTTGTTGTCGAGTAAAATAAGGATTGGATTTTCAATTGTTCTATTGGCAAAATTACCTTTATAAAAAAGATAATCTAATGCTTCGGCGCCATCACGACAAATATCTATGTTTTCTGATAATCCATGTTGAGTGAATGCTTCTAAAGTCAGTTCAATGTCGTTTTCATTGTCTTCTACCAGTAAAATTCTAAATGTTTGTTTCATGATGATTAATGTATATTATACAGTTTAAAATTACTTTAATTTAAAAGTATTTACAATACTTTTTACTTCTTTTTTTTAGGAAAAGTTACATAAAATGTTGCACCTTCATTTTCTTTGCCTTCTGCTCTTACACTACCGCCATGCCTTTGAATAATTCTTTTTACATTTGCCAATCCTATGCCGGTTCCTTGAAAATCTTTGTCGCTATGTAATCGTTGAAACACGCCAAAAAGTTTATCTGCGAATGTTTGGTCAAATCCAACACCATTGTCTTGTATAAATATTTCAATAGTTTCAGGAGTTATGTTGCACCCAATTTCAATTATTGCATGTTCTTTTTTTGATGTATATTTTATGGCATTGGAAATTAAATTTTCAAAAGCCAAACGTATTAAGCGAATATCTCCGTATATTTTTGGAATATTATGTATTATCCATTCAATAGATCTGTCTTGTGTGTCTTGTTGATACGTTTCAATAATTTCTTCAATCACAGATTGAATATGAATCATGTCCATTTGCAATTCTTGTCTGCCGATTCGTGAATACGATAACAAATCAGAAATTAAATTTTGCATGTTTTTAGATGATTCATGAATTTTATCAATATAATGTTGGATTTGTTCATTTTTTTCGGGAAGTTTACTTTCAAGCATTTTGGTAAATCCATCTATATGTCTTATAGGAGCTCGCAAATCATGTGAAACCGAATAGGCAAATGATTCTAAATCTTTGTTGCTTTGTTCTAATTGTAATGTGCGTTGTTTTACACGTTCTTCTAATTCTTTATTTAAATTTTCAATTTCTTGTTTTGCAATAATTTCTGCAGCTTGTTTTTTTTGTATTTGTTCTATAAATTCATTAAATTTTTCTGCTAAAACTCCAATTTCATCATTGGTATTTGATTGTGTGCGAATATTAAAATTTTTAGTGGAACTTATTGTTTTTATGGTTTCTAGTAAATCTATAATAGGGTTCGAAATTTTTCGCTGAAAAATTTCAATAAGAATGATACCAACTATAGCAATAATAATTGAAACAAAAAATGACCAACGAATATCATTTATTATAGATTCTTTAATTTCTTGTTTTGAAACGTATAAACAAATAATTCCTAATTGTATGTTATTGTAAACTATTGTTTGTGTTTTTGTAAAATATTTTGAAAAAATGCCTGAATTGTTTGTATTTTCAATTCCCTTTCTAGGAATTACAATAAGACTATCTTTGGAATATAGAGTTATGAGTTCTTCGGTATTTGTATAAACAGCTACTGCAAGTAATTTAGGAATAACTTCAACTTTTTTAATTATATCATAAACAGCTGCAGAATCGTTAAAAGTCATTGGTGCTATACAGTATTCCGATAGAAGTTCTGCATATAAAATTGATTGTGATTGCAACCTGTTTTGAACTTTTCCAATATCGGTAATCAAATGCAATGATAGACTTATAACAAGCTCTATTGCAACCAATAGCAGCATAAGTCTTCGAAGTTTCGTTTTTATTGACACTATATGTTTGGTCATGATTTATTGTAATTGAGTAGCGTATTGTTTTAATCGGTAATCTACTTTACATTGTGATTTTTCAAATGCTTTATCGTTTATTGCAAACACTACTTTGTTTTGTTGCATTCCCATAGCTATATGCACACCCATTTCTAATGATTTTTCAATATCAGAAATAGTTATTATTGGTTTATTTTGACAGTATTCTAATATAAGTGGCACTTTTGTTTGTTCTGATTTACTTATATAAATCATATCACATCGTTCTATTTGTTTGTAATCCAATATGTATATTATAATTACCGATTTATTTTTTATAGTTTGATTTTTATATAATTTTTCTAATTCACTACCAAATGGATTTATTCCAACTACACCTATTATGAAAGGTTTTTCTGTATCAGATACTTTACTGGTAATAGGCCATTCTATAAAACGAGCAAAACGTTCAATAAAAACAGCTTTTATTACATATTCTTGTGTTTGAGCAGTTGTTTGTTGCCATAGGCTTAAAGTAGCAAACAAAACAAGAATATATTTGTATATACTATTCATATTTATTCTAAATGCCAAGTTAGTCCCAATAGAATTGTTCGTTGAGGTTGTCTATATGCAGTAACATTTCTGTTTGAGGAATGATAATATTCGGTATTAAATATATTACGAACGTCTACAAACCATTGTATATTCTGTTGTGAATTGAAACTGATTTTAGTATTGCAAATTAATGCATCGTCTATTATGGGATATAGGGAATTTGCATTTAATTTTTCGCTTATGTAATTACATCTTATTGTAGCTGTAATATAAGAATTAGGTGTGAATGTAAATCCGGCATTGCATGTGTGAGGAGCAATTTCTTCAATTCGATTGTCGGGTTTGTCGTAAAAATACGTATATGTATAATTAATATATGCTTGATATACTTTTCGTAGGTATTGTAATTCTGTTTCTATACCAATTAAGTTTATTGTATCAGCATTTGTCCAAGCTGTGTTTATTTTTAACAAGCATATTATACATTCTGTTTTTGTACACAGATGTTTCAAAGAGTAAGTGTGGTGTAATTGAAAAATTTGAATTTAGTTCCAACGAATGTATTTTTTCTGGTTGTAAATGCGAATTGCCTACTCCCCAATTGTAATCCCATGGTTTAGGAGCTCTAAATGCTTCCATATATAGAAGTTTTATATTATATTTACTAGCATGGAACATAATAGAACCATTGGGAGTATAAACAAATTTATACGACGAATTATAATCAAATCTGTTGCCGGCGGTAAATTCTAATTGGTCAAAAATAGTATATGAAAATTGCACAAAAGCATTGGCAGAATAGTTTTGCAGTAATGGTGGTTTTGGGGGACGAGGAGGTGTTTCTTCAGATGAATTACTCCATGTTTCTCCATAGGTTTTAGCTAAATTTTCATGTTCTAAAGCAATTCCATTAATACATTTTAGGTTGTCAGTTATTTGTTGTTTGCCAATTAATTCTGTACCTACTAAATAATTAGGGCGAAAACATCGCAATTGAGCTGTATCTGTTATGTATGCTATAGTATTTGGATACAGTGTAGTATTTCTATAATAGGTATTGTGAGTAAAAATGGTTTTTGCTGTTGGTTTTATGTCATAGGTTATATATGAATTTAAGAATCCTATGTTCCAGAGTGATTCACCTTCTTTAAATGCTGTACCTACTGTTCGATAATAGAGATTTACTGAACTTTGTTTTTGTAAATAATTGGTGCCAAATGTGAGTGATTTATAAGTAAGTTTAGCATCAACGCTTATGTCGTTTTCAAAATTATAAACACTGTCAGACCAATTGAATAATCCTTGTGAACCCCCAAAACTACCTTTTTCAGTATATTTTTTTTGAGCCGAAACACGAACACCTACATCTTTTTGAGCATTGTAATATCCGTATCCTGTTTGAATTTTTTTGGTATTGAAAGTTCCTGTATGAGCATGTACATCTAAGCCTTGTGAAGTAACCGGTTTTTTTGTTATTATATTTACAACTCCACTTACAGCGTTGGTTCCATATACTACCGAAGCAGGTCCATATACAATTTCAATTCGTTCAACATTATCTAAATTATACTGAGCGCCACCGTAAAAACCTCCTGAATTGAGTTCGTTTATTTGAATTCCATCAATTAATAGAAGCATTAAATTATTTTGATTGGGAATTCCTCGTCCAAAAATATAACTGTTTATACTTTGAATATTTCTAGATTGAAATCCCGGCAAGTCTTGTAAAACCTCATCTATTGTATTGTAGCCTCGTTTTTGAATATCATCGCATGTTATTATTTTTACTTTTGCATTTACCTCATTAGCACGTTGTACTATTTTTGAACCACTGCTTACTTCCATATTCATTAATTCATCAAATGAAATACTAAATAAAGAGTCTGAAGGTACAGTCTGAGAATAAGCAATAGAGGATATACTGATTATACTAAGAAAAAAATATAAAAGAAAAAAAAGATTCTTTTTCATGTGTTTTGTAATAAAATGCCTGTCTTGTTTTTACTCTATATGTTACAAATATATTATAAAAAACCACTGGTGATGCGTTAACTTTTAAAAATATTTTGTAATAATATATATATCAGCACAATATAAGCGTTCTTTGATTTTTTGATTTGATTTGAAACTAGCTTTGC
>JAJUFK010000438.1 GCA_029266015.1 Bacteroidota bacterium | reverse complement strand
GTAAAAAGCCGAACCTTTATTTTTTTCAGATTCTGCCCAAATTTTTCCTCCTGCTTTTGTTATAATTCCTTTACAAATAGATAATCCAACACCTATACCATTATACATGCGAGTATCTAATTGATCTTCTTGTATAAAAAAGTCGAATATTGAATGTAAATTTTCTGCATTTATACCAATGCCGGTATCTTTTACACAAATTTGGAACATACCCAACTCATTTATAATGCATTCAATACTAAAATGTCCTGCTCCTGTATATTTTATTGCATTATCTATTAATTGTTTTATTACCATAAGTAATTCTTTTTCACCAACAGGAATTTCTATTTCAACAGGTTCGTTGCTGATTATTTGAAATTTTAAATTCTTTTTTCTTCGTGCAAGAATTTCTTCGCTTATGGCTAATATTTGTTTTTTTAATGTTTTGAAATGAATAGTGGTTGTTGATTTTTCAAGCCTGTCATTATGAATTTCTGAAAGTGTAAGTATATTGGTCATTATATCAAGTAATTCTGCAATACTTTTTTCAATTGTAGCAGCATATACTTGTGTTTTTTCATCATAGGTTTTTGTTTTTGTAATTAATTGAGTAAATCCTAGAATACTAGTTAATGGAGTTCTAATTTCATGTGAAATAGTTGATAAAAAAGTGGATTTTATAATATTACTTTCTTCTGCTTTTGCTTTTGCTGTTTGTAATTCTTTTACAACTTTTTCAAGCATATTAGTACGTTCGGTAACTTTTTGTTCCATTAATTTTTGTAAATTTTTTAATTCCTCGTTTGTTTTTTGAAGTTGAATACTATTCCAATAGTTTTTGCGGTCGATAAGTTCAAAAAAGTAACTTGAAAAAGTACTTAATAAATAACTGACAAATAAGAAAAATGAGATTGTAATAAATACATCTGTAGCAACATATTTAAATGCTAGAGTATATATTTCAAAAATGAGTAATATAGCTAGTAAAATACTTGTAGATCTGAAAAATGAGATTTTTAAAAAATTTTGACCAAAAAAGAAAAGTAAAACAAATCCCAT
>JAJUFK010000338.1 GCA_029266015.1 Bacteroidota bacterium | reverse complement strand
CTGTTAATTTTATTGCATCAAATCATATACAAGAATATGAGTGTACATACCGCTATTATTGATTATCGTGCTCCAAAAGAAGCAATACTAAATTTAGAACATTATTATAATATTTGTTTATTTAAAAATACTCATACATATGAAGCTATCAAAGGCCACCCTGACATTTGTATATTCAAAGGCAGTAGCGAATTAATAATTGCCCCAAACAGTCCTAAAATATTATTTGATTTATGCGAATCAAATTCCATTGTATATAGTATAGGCACCACCAAAGTAGGGAATGACTTAAAATCATCAACTGCATACAATTGCGTAGAAACAGATTATCATATAATCCACAAACAAGGATTTACCGATACACAAATATTACAACGTGTTACGCACAAACCATTTCTTTCAATTACACAAGCATATACACGCTGTAGTCTAATATATGTTGGCAACAAATGTGCTATAACATCTGACAAAAACATACATGCACGATTAATTGACACTGGATACTCTTCTCTCCTGTGCAATCCACATGGAATTTTACTACCTCCTTATAAACATGGATTTATAGGAGGATGTTTTGGTATGAATTCCAATACTTTGTTTTGCATTGGTAATTTAGATTATTTAAATGATGGAAAACGTATACGAGCATTTTTAGACACACACAACATTCCACTAATGGAATTATATAACGGACCTCTGTATGATGGCGGTGGTATATTTTTTATATAATTATGAGTATCATTTAATACGGATAACATTCTGCCGGTCCTAATTCTGAAAAAAACGGTTGCAATGCTTTACGACTGCTATAACACACATCGCATTCATCATAAAATTCTTTTACAACTACCACATTCATTTGTTGAGCAAGTTCATATAACCCAATTGGACCTTTTTCGGTTAGAATATCAATAATAATACTTTGTTTAGGTGAATAATTTGCAATAATTTCAGCAAATGACGTTTTATATATATTTCCTATTATAATTCCGTAACATATCATTACATTTCCATAACAGTCTATCCACACCATTTTGGGATTCAAAGGTCCTCGTTTTCCTAAACATTCTGATAAATCAGTACATTTTCCATTAGGTACAATTTGTTTTTTAGGTAAATTTATTTTACTGCCATAGCCGATACTTCTGATATTAGTAGGAGCCAATGGCATATTTGTATTTCCTTTTACATAAGCTGCTATTTGTTGACTTACACTATTTATATCGTTACTATTCAATACATCTGATTTACACTGTGCACCCATTATATAACAATGAGTTGTAATACCACTGTCAACTATAGCTTGCACTGCCCTTTTTATATGCGATAAAGGTACATATGGTGAATGAAAATAATCTGCACTTACAGCAATACCATTTACCCCCAGAGACACTAATGTTTGCACTACATCATAAGCAACACTTGAATTTGTAGCCCAAAAAGCATTTGTTGAAATACCTATATTTTTCTTGAAATACAGTTGAATTGTTTCAATCAAATCAAAACATGCTCTTTGATTCAATAATATTTCGCCGCCACTTACATGAACCCATGTCATAAATTTTGTGATTTTGTAATTTTCAAAAACTTTGTGTACAATATCTGGTTCCATATATTGTTTGCAAGCTTTTGTATCAAAAAAACAATGAGAACAACATGCATTGCAATTGTATGTAGGTAAAAAAGTAATTCCGGAAAGTTTCATTGTTTTATTTTATTTTTTTTGGAAAAGTTACCTGCGATTGGCAACGCAGGTAACTTATAAGAAGAGGTAAAAATTGGAACTAAAACACTACAGCATTCGGGTAAAAACCTGTAACATATTCTTTTTGTTTTGTTCCTGAGGGTGAGTATTGAATAACTTTGTGTGAAGAAGCAGCTCCTGTATATGTAACCCAAATATCATTCGTTTTGGGATTACAATCAATTCCATAATACACACCATCAATTACTTTTGTTGGATTTGGATTTGCTTCTGAAATAGCATATACAGCATCATCTAGATAATATATAGTACCATTAACATACGCCAATCCATTTGAACTAAAGTTTGCTACCTGATGGTCAAATTGTTTTATGGTTGTTACCGAAAAATCAGATGTATTAATTTTTTGTAATTGAGAATTTGATACAATTGTAGGTGTCCAATTTTGATCATACGTAGTTAAACCATGACACATAACTATAATATTATTTGCATTATCAAGTTCCATATCGGCAGGTAAATCACCTACTTCAATAGTACGACTCACTGTTTTGGTTTGCATATTTATTACACTTATTGTGTTATCGTTACTCCAACCTCCCATATTAGCAACAAACAAATTGTTATTATAAGTCAACATTTTGTTAGGCCCTGCTCCTACAGCAATAGAATCTGTTTTTGCTAATGTTTTTGTATTAATTATATATACATAATTATTTTCAAATCCATCACCATTACTTACAGCAATTTCATTTGCCGAAAATTTAACTACATATCGTGGAAATGATAATTTAGTAATTG
>JAJUFK010000142.1 GCA_029266015.1 Bacteroidota bacterium | reverse complement strand
ATCTGTAAAATTTGGTACAATATCTATAGCCTTTACAAAATCGGATATAGCTCCGTTATAATCTTTAAAAGACATTTTTAATAATCCTCGTTTATAGAGTGTATTGGCATCTTTAGGGTTTTTTAATAGTGCTTCATTATATTGTGTTATTTGCCCCCTAAAATCTTCAAGATTTTCTACTTGATATGATAATAATAAACTCTGAAAATCTAATTGTAACACCTGCTGCACTCGTGGTTCTCCTTTTATCATGCCTTTAAAATCTTTAAACTCATTGATAAAAACAGTATTTCCTTTACTGTCAATTGTTTGAGCTGCCAATTGAGAATACATGAATATAATAGCAAAACTTATATATATAATAGGTGTATGTTTCATGTGCTAATTACATTTTTTTCTTATTTCACTGAATGCTTCGTCCATACCCAATTCTCCGGCTTTACTTAAATCAAGACATCCTTGTTCTATATCATTAGTTTTAATTCTATATAGACCTCTATAAAAATATGCCTTTTCATTTTTTGACTGTAATTCAATTACTTTGTTGTAATCCATAATAGCATTAGGATAATCTTCAACATTGCCGTATGCAAATGCTCTTTGAGCATATACAGAAGCATCCCATGTATTTAATTCTATTGCTTTTGATAAACTTTCAACCGCATTAGAATACAACAACAGTTTATTTTCTAATACTCCTTTATTATAAAATGCCGAGATATTTTGTGGATTAATTTGAGTTACTTTTGAAAAATCTTGAATTGCTTCAGCATATTTTTCTGTTATTACAAAAGCAATACCTCTATTATAATACGCACGTTCATTCAAAGAGTCCAATTCTATAGCTCTACTAAAATCCTGAATTGCAGTTCGAGAATTATTTGCATTAAAATAACATAATCCTCTTTCAATAAAGGCTTGCACATCATTTGGCTGTAATTCTATAACTTTTGAAAAATCAGCAATAGCTTGTTTTGTTTCTTGTAAATATGCGTTTGCCATACCTCTGTTAAAATATGCATCAACATTGGCAGGTTGCATAGCAATAACTCGTGTAAAATCAGAAATTGCTGCTCCGTATAATTGAATTTGAATACGACAAATACCTCTGTAATAATATGCATTTAATTCGTTGGTATTAAACGAAATTACTCTTGAAAAATCTTGAATTGCCTCGTTATATAATTTCATATCTAATCGAATAAGACCACGTAAATAATACGATGGTGCACTTATAGCATTTACCTGAATAGCAGTGTTTAAATCTTGTACTGCCCCTGATATTTGTTTGAGTTGTACACGCAACAAGGCTCTATTATACAATGCTTTATCATAGAGCGGATATATTTCTATTGCTTTTGAAAAATCAGCCAATGCTCCATATATATCCTTAATTTTTGTTTTTGCCACCCCTCTGTTATAATATGCTTGAGCATAGCCCGGATTTATTTCTATTGCTTTTGAAAAATCAGCAATAGCTCCTCTATTATCATCTAATCTGGTTTTTGCAATACCCTTGTTTGTATACGCTTTTGCATATTTAGGGTACAATTCTAAAGCTTTTGAATAATCGGCAATAGCTCCTTTATAATCAGAAGTAATATCTTTAACGTATGCTCTATTAAAATATGCTTCATACATTTTTGGATTAACTTCAATTGCTTTTGAAAAATTTGAAAGTGCCGAAGTGTAATCTTGTAATTTTACATGTGTATTTCCGGCATTATAGTAATCTATTGCGGTTTGACTATAGCCTATCATACCACTCAAAAAGCACAATGCAAATACAATTATTCTCTTCATTCAGTAAAAATTACTCTAAATATGAGCAACAAATGTATAAAAAACAATTTATTTTTTATGTGACTTATATCAACTTTTATTGTTAAATAGAATCATTATTATATTAATTAGTATTGTTTTCTTCTTTTTAAAAAAATACTTATACAATATTTTTATAATATTTTTCTTGTGTTTCACAAAAAATCTATACTTTTGAACAGGTAAAAACTTACAGTATTCAATAAAACTATAAAAAACATGTCACAGAATTCGGGTAAATTATTTGAAGAATTTGCACCGGTTTCCTACGAACAATGGAAGGAAAAAACCATTGCCGACATCAAAGGTGCCGATTTCGATAAACGAATGGTATGGAAACCTATTGATGGTTTTTCGGTGGAACCGCTCTACAGATTGGAAGATTTAGAACCCGTGAAGTATTTAGATGTACTTCCCGGACAGTTCCCTTATACACGAGGAACTAAAAAAACAAACAACGATTGGTATATTCGTCAGAATATTACTGTTACCAATCCTGCTCAAGGCAACAAAAAAGCACTTGAAGTATTACAAAAAGGTATCACATCTTTAGGATTCGAAATAGAAGATACCAATAATTATTCAGCACAAGATGTTGCTTCATTGCTTCAAGATATTGACCTTACAGCTATTGAAACATGCTTTGTAATAGGTCGCGGAAAAACAGCATTCCTCAAATTATTTGTTGCATATGTGCTATCAAAAGGCTATGATGTAACAAAAATCGAAGGCTCAATTAATTCAGATTATATCGGAAATTTTATAAAAAAAGGAGCATTTTGTTATGATTCTCAAGAAGTATGTGAAAACAATATTTCTGAATTAATAACCATAGCAAAAGCGCTTCCTAAATTCCGTGTATGCGAAGTTCATGCAGATTATATTAGCAACGCAGGCGGTTCTATAACACAAGAACTTGCATGTGCTATGGCTATGGGTGCCGAATATCTTACTATAGCTACCAATAAAGGAATTGACGCAGGAACATTTGCTCCGAAAATGAAATTTAATTTTGCTGTAACATCAAATTATTTCATGGAAATTGCAAAATTTCGTGCAGCAAAACTATTGTGGGCAAAAATAGTTGAAGCATACAATCCAAAATGTGATTGCAACGAATTTTGTTCGTGCGAAGAAGAACTAGGTACATGTGGCTGCTGCACAGAAAAAATATGTACATGTGCAGGAAAAATAAACATTCATGCCATAACTTCTACATGGAATAAAACTTTGTACGACCCATACGTAAATATGCTCCGTACACAAACCGAAGCTATGAGTGCTACAATAGGTGGTGTAGATTCACTTACCGTACTACCGTTTAACTATGTATACGAAGACCCTACCGACTTTAGTGAACGTATTGCTCGCAATCAACAAAGTTTATTAAAAGAAGAATGTCACTTTGATGCAATAGTTGACCCTGCTGCCGGATCATACTACATAGAACAATTGACCGATAAAATTGCTGAAAATTCATGGAATTTGTTTTTGCAAATTCAAGATAAAGGTGGTTTTATAGAAGCATTTAAAGCCGGATTTATTCAAGATTTTGTAAAAGCTACAGCTGCAGCACACAACAAAAATATTGCTACACGTCGCGAAAACGTATTAGGAGTTAATCAATTCCCAAACTTTACCGAAGTTATACAAAATGACGTTTGTGAATGCGTATTTAAACCTGAATTTGAAAAATCAGACAAAGCTATAGCAGAACCATTGGCAATGTACCGTGGAGCACAAGCATTTGAAGCATTACGTTACAAAACCGATGTATACGCAAAAACCAATGCTCGTCCAAAAGTGTTTATGCTTACTATTGGAAATCTTACATTCCGTAAAGCTCGTGCACAATTTGCTTGTAACTTCTTTGCATGTGCCGGCTTTGAAGTAATTGACAATAATGGATTTGCAACGATTGACGAAGGAGTAAAAGCTGCTAAAGATTCAGGTGCTCATATAGTTGTAATTTGTAGTTCCGATGAAGAATATGCTGACGTAGCTGTTCCGATTTTCGAAAAATTGCAAGACAAAATAGTTGTAGTTGCAGGTGCACCTGCATGTACCGACGAACTTGTAGCTAAAGGTATCAAAAACTTCATAAGCGTTAAATCAAATGTACTTGAAACGCTACAGTCGTATCAATCAATGTTAGGAATTTAATTTTTAAGATGTACTACAATGAAACCGGATTTTAAATCAATACATATTAAAACTTCCAAAGCAGGGACTTGCAATGTGCAAGAATGGGAGAAAAAAAATAACATCTCTGCCAACTGGCTTACACCGGAGCAAATACTGGTGAAACCTGTATATACCAAAGAAGACCTCAAAGGCATGGAACACCTGCATTTTACTTCGGGTTTTGCTCCATACTTACGCGGTCCGTATACTGCCATGTATCCATATCAACCATGGACTATTCGTCAGTATGCAGGATTTTCAACAGCCGAAGAATCAAATGCATTCTATCGTCGTAATATAGCTTCGGGTCAAAAAGGTTTATCTGTGGCATTTGACCTTGCTACCCACCGCGGATACGATTCTGATCACCCACGTGTAGTTGGTGACGTAGGAAAAGCCGGAGTTGCTATAGACAGCATTATGGATATGCGTATATTATTCGACCAAATTCCTCTCAACAAAATGTCGGTAAGTATGACTATGAACGGAGCAGTATTACCGGTTATGGCATTCTATATATTGACAGGTTTGGAACAAGGTGCAAAATTAGAAGAGCTTGCAGGAACTATTCAAAACGATATTTTAAAGGAGTTTATGGTGCGTAATACCTACATTTATCCTCCTGCATTTTCTATGAAAATTATAGCTGATATTTTCAAATATACATCGGAAAAAATGCCAAAATTCAATTCAATTTCAATCTCCGGTTATCACATGCAAGAAGCAGGTGCTACCAATGATATTGAAATGGCATATACCTTAGCTGATGGGTTGGAATATTTAAGAACAGGTATTAATGCAGGATTAGATATAGATGCTTTTGCACCACGTTTGTCATTTTTCTGGGCAGTGGGAATGAATCATTTTATGGAAATTGCAAAATTCCGTGCAGCTCGTATGATTTGGGCAAAATTGGTTCAACAGTTTAATCCAAAAAATCCAAAATCACTTGCATTACGTACGCACTCACAAACATCGGGTTGGTCGCTTACCGAACAAGATCCGTTCAATAATGTGGGACGTACTTGTATAGAAGCAATGGCTGCAGCATTAGGACATACTCAATCATTACATACTAATGCATTAGATGAAGCTATTGCATTACCTACAGACTTTTCGGCTCGTATTGCTCGTAACACACAAATTTATATTCAACAAGAAACAGAAATTTGTAGAGCTATTGACCCTTGGGCAGGTTCGTACTATGTAGAAAAACTTACACATGAAATAGCTCACAAAGCATGGGCGTTAATCCAAGAAGTTGAAAAACTTGGTGGTATGGCAAAAGCTATAGAAACAGGAATTCCAAAAATGAGAATTGAAGAAGCTGCTGCTCGCAAACAAGCTCGAATAGATGCCGGACTTGATGCTATAATTGGAGTAAATAAATATAGATTAGAAAAAGAAGATCCTATTGAAATACTTGACATAGACAATACAGCTGTTCGTTTAGCACAAATAGAACGATTGAAAAAATTACGTGAAAATCGTAATGAACAAGAATGTCAAGCAGCACTTGCCGCTATTACCAAATGTGCAGAAACAGGTGAAGGAAACTTACTTGAATTAGCAGTAGAAGCAGCTAAGAAAAATGCATCGCTTGGTGAGATTTCAGATGCTTGCGAAAAAGTAGCAGGCCGTTATAAAGCAGTAATTAGAAGCATTTCAGGAGTGTACGCATCAGAAGCTAAAAACGATGGCGCTTTCCAAAAAGCAGTAGAACTGTGCAAAAAATTCGCCGCAAAAGAAGGACGTCAACCACGTATAATGGTTGCTAAAATGGGACAAGACGGTCATGACCGTGGTGCCAAAGTTGTATCTACAGGCTATGCCGATATAGGTTTTGACGTAGACGTAGGACCACTATTTCAAACTCCTGAAGAAGCAGCAAAACAAGCTGTAGAAAACGATGTCCATATTTTAGGCGTTTCATCGTTAGCAGCAGGTCATAAAACATTGGTTCCTCAAGTAATAGAAGAACTTAAAAAACTCGGCAGAGAAGATATTATGGTTATATGTGGAGGGGTAATTCCTGCTCAAGACTATGATTTCTTATACAAAGCAGGAGCTGTTGCCATATTTGGACCGGGTACTTCTGTAGCCAAAGCTGCAGTTCAAATTCTCGAAATATTACTTGATGAATAAATACAATACATATAATTTATATAAAAAAGCTGAACATTGTAGTTCAGCTTTTTTTATGCATATAGTTTACAAATTATTAACTTAAAATTAAACTATTGATAGAATGTAACATTATTCATTTTGTAGCTTTGTAAAAAAAGAAATTATGCCGCACATTATATTCAGAATAGCAACTCATAGTATAGTATACCTAGCATTTATTTGTAGT
>JAJUFK010000115.1 GCA_029266015.1 Bacteroidota bacterium | reverse complement strand
GCTATAAAGATACAGATGCTATTAGTGTTTCTATTATTGTATTTGCCATGAGTTTTACAATATGTTGCACAACACTTTTTACATTAGTTTGGTCTCAATTTTTGCCAACGTTACTTATATTATTACTATCAAAAACTCTTATTGACAATATGTTCTTTTACAAAGTCTTACAACACTTCAATACAATAAAACTTATATGGTTAGTTCCTATATTTGAACCTTTATATGTATTTTATATTACATTTATCCCTATTTTTGCAATACTTATTCCTATACAATGGAAACAACGAACAATACAATAAAATGGTTTTAAATTATATTTGGATTAGTTTTTTTCTGATTGGTTTTTGCATAGCCTGTGCAAAATTCCTCATACTTGGCGATACCCAAATATTTGCAACCATTATGAATGGCACATTTACCGATGCCAAAAATGGGTTTGAAATTTCATTAGGATTAACAGCAGTTTTAACACTGTGGCTTGGTATAATGAAAATTGGTGAAAAAGCCGGGGTTATAACTGTAATGGCAAAACTTATCAGTCCGTTTTTTCGAAAAATTTTTCCTGAAATTCCCAAAGACCACCCGGTGTATGGCACAATAATGCTCAACATTGCTGCCAACATGCTTGGATTAGACAATGCCGCAACACCTATGGGACTCAAAGCAATGGAGC
Organism: Bacteroidota bacterium; assembly: GCA_029266015.1. Classification (GTDB taxonomy): domain Bacteria; phylum Bacteroidota; class Bacteroidia; order Bacteroidales; family UBA1715; genus MWCJ01. The sequence goes on along the minus strand of JAJUFK010000115.1, from coordinate 6,572 downwards.
AAATGCAGGAACTTAACAAAGACAAAAATACAGCATCGAATGCTCAAATTATGTTTTTGGTTCTGAATACTTCGGGGCTAACACTAATACCGGTAAGCATAATGGTGTATAGAGCTCAATTAGGAGCAGCTAACCCAACCGATATATTTATACCTATATTATTAGCTACATTTTTTTCAACTTTGGTTGGTTTTTTATCGGTTGGCATAATGCAACGAATCAATATTTTCAATAAAACAATACTTGCATATGTAGGTTCTGTAAGTGTAATTATAGCCGGGTTATTATTCTATTTCAAAGGATTATCAAAAGAACAAGTAGAAATAGTATCAAATGTTGCAGGAAATGGAATTATATTTTCGGTAATCATAGCATTTATAGTAGCAGGTGTAATAAAAAAAATAAATGTATTTGACGCATTTATTGAAGGCGGTAAAGAAGGATTTAGCGTAGCAATTAAAATAATTCCGTATTTAATAGCTATTTTAGTAGGGATAGGAGTATTTAGAAATGTTGGTGGATTACAAGTAATAATTGACGGACTGTCATGGTTTTTTAATACACTCAATATAAATACCGACTTTGTACCTGCCCTGCCTACAGCTATAATGAAACCACTCAGTGGAACCGGTGCCCGCGGAATGATGCTTGAGGCAATGAATTCATATGGAGCCGATAGTTTTGTAGGACGATTGGCCTGCATAATGCAAGGAGCAACAGACACCACCTTTTATATAATAGCAGTATATTTTGGCTCAGTTGGTATTAAAAAAACCCGTCATGCAATTGGTTGCGGTCTTATTGCAGATATTACAGGTATAGTTGCAGCTATTATCATTGCATATATGTTATTTTATTAAAAAAACGGTACTATGATATTCTTAGAAAAAATATATCATTATTTTCAACTCAAAAAAATACCATTAATAGGGCTGTATGTATTATCAAACGATGTATATTTTTCAACAATTTTCTTAAAAAAAATATCAATAGACACTCCCCACTATTTTAAAACATATAAACACTGCGATGAATGCTTATTGGAACTACAAACCAATTCAACCATTAAACACATTTTACCATTTATTGTAATAGACAATTCCATTTTTTTGGAACAAACACCTGTAACCAATAAAAATGAATTTATTGAAGCTGTTTTTGCAAATGCTCCAAATATTCATGTGGTTCAATTAGACAATGCTGAATTACAAAATTTTGTAAAAGATTATAACAACACTATTATTTCAAAAAATGAAAATTCATATAAACGAGTAGAACAAATAATATTTACCGTTTGTAATGATTTTACAATAATTCAACAAAAAAAATATAATAAAATAATTTTTATTGTTCTTGCTATTGTAATAATTTTAATTATATCATTTTTAAGTTTTTACATAGTACAAAAACTGTAAAATCCTGCATGTTGTTAATTGTTGTTTAATAAAAAACTATGGAATATTTTATTTTTAAATAAAAAAACACTATTTTTATGTTCTGAAACTATGTTCAATTAAAAAAAATAAACCTCATGAGTGATAATCAAGTGTTACAAGACGACTTGGAAAAAGCTAAACAAGAAGCGTTAGCAAAACTTCAAGAGATTGAGAATTTACAACAACAAACTTCTCAAAAAACAGAAACACAATCAACTATAGAAAATAAAGAAGTAACAGCACAACCCGAAATTAAAAAACCGGTTACTCAAACAGTTGAAAAAGAAACTGAAACTTCAAAAGTTGAGAAAAAAATAGATAAAAAAGCTAAAGAAGAAGAACAGCTTAAAAACTACAATGTTTCTATAACTAATAGAACGAAAGGAAAAGTTCCTGCAGAACCGGGCAATAAGGGAGTAAAACACACAAATTGTGAAGTTTTTATATTTTTAGTTGATGACAATGAATTGCAACTTAAAGTATTGCAAGAACAATTCAAAAACACTAGAAGTTTCAAAAAAACCAAAGCATTTACCAATGGTAAAGATTTATTGGATTACATTAAAACTTCTAAATTCCCTAAAAATTCTATATTTCTAGTGGTAATGGACTACTTCTTAGAAGATTCTGACGATGAAGAAGCACAAAATGGTATTGCAGTTCTTAACGAACTCAAATCATACGACCCCAATATTGAGGTAATCATGCTTTCAAGCCATGCCGATGTTGACATAGCAGCTTCTGCAACGTATTTTGGTGCTGTTACATTTATTCAAAAAGGTAAAGATGCATTTAATAAAATTATAAATAATATAGTATGGGCTATACACGAACAAGAAAAACTTCGTAAAAAAGCCGATGCTAAAAAACTTATTAAAATAGGTATTATAGGATTTTTATCGGTAATAGCTATATTAATTATTGCAGACATAGTAACAGACGGAGCGTTAGGTATTATTCCTGTAATGAATCAACCTCCGGTTCCTTCTACAAAATAATCAGTTTTTTTGTCAGTAGTTCATATTCAATAATGACTATATGACATAAAAAACCTAACGGCATATCATTTGAAAAAAGGTTGCACAAATTTATGTGTAACCTTTTTTATTTTATAGAATATGCAAACAGGTAAAATTGGAGTAACTACAGAAAACATTTTTCCTATCATTAAAAAATTTCTGTATTCCGATCAAGAAATCTTTCTTCGCGAATTAGTGTCAAATGCAGTTGATGCAACACAAAAACTCAAAACATTAGCAAAATTAGGCACCTATTCGGGTGATGTAAGTAACGCAACCGTAAAGGTTTCTGTAAACAAAGATGCAAAAACAATTACCATATCTGACCAAGGTATAGGTATGACAGAAGAAGAGATTGAAAAATATATCAATCAAATAGCGTTTTCGGGTGCCGAAGAATTCCTTGACAAATACAAAGACAAAATTGACAGTATAATCGGTCATTTTGGTTTGGGATTTTATTCTTCATTTATGGTATCACATAAAGTTGAAATTTATACTAAATCATATATTGCCGATGCCAAAGCAGTAAAATGGGAATGTGACGGCAGCCCCGATTATACCATAACTGACTGCGATAAACAAACGGTAGGAACTGACATTGTGTTACATATTGACAAAGATTCTGAAGAATATTTAGAGAAAAAACGAATAGAAGAGTTACTCAATAAATATTGTAAATTCTTACCTATTCCTATAGTTTTTGGTAAAAAACAAGAATGGAAAGACGGTAAATATGTTGATACCGATGAAGATAACGTAATAAATAACCCTACACCTGCATGGACAAAAAAACCGGCAGATTTAAAAGACGAGGATTACCAAAACTTCTATCGCGAATTGTATCCAATTGCCGAAGAACCATTATTCAACATTCATTTGAATGTAGATTATCCGTTCAATTTAACCGGTATTCTCTACTTCCCAAAAATCAGAAACAACTTTGAAGTACAAAAAAACAAAATTCAATTATACTGTAACCAAGTATTTGTAACTGATTCGGTTGAAGGTATAGTGCCTGATTTTTTAACTCTCTTACATGGAGTACTCGATTCGCCCGATATTCCTCTCAACGTTTCACGCAGTTATTTACAAAGCGACCAAAATGTAAAGAAAATTTCGAACCATATTACTAAAAAGGTATCAGACAGATTGGCGGAAATTTTCAAAGACAATCGTAGTGAATTTGAAAAGAAATGGGACGATTTAAAATTGTTTATCACATACGGAATGTTAAGTGATGAAAAATTTTACGAACGTGCCGAAAAATTTGCATTACTCAAAAATACCGAAAACAAATATTTTACTTTTGAAGAATACAAATCGTTAATTAAAGATGTTCAAACCGACAAAAACGGAACATGCATATATTTGTATACCACCGACGCAGAAGCACAATACAGTTATATTCAAAAAGCTAAAAACAAAGGCTACGATGTGTTGATTATGGATGGGCATCTCGACAATCATTTGATTCAACAGTTAGAGCAAAAATTTGAAAAAAGCCGTTTTTCGCGTGTAGATTCTGATATAATTGAAAAGTTAATACTTAAAGAAGACATAAAAGAATCAAAATTATCTGATACACAAAAACAAGAAATTAGTACCGTATTTCAAGCAATAGCTCCTGCTCCCACGTATTCTATACAATTTGAATCGTTGGAACCAACCGATATGCCTATTGTAATTACGCAATCAGAATTTATGCGTCGCATGAAAGATATGGCTCACATGAATCCGGGTATGAGTTTCTACGGACAATTACCAGACAGCTATAATCTTATCATAAATACCAATCACCCGCTTATTGAAAAAATAGTAACCGATACTCAGGCTAAGGTTGGCAAAACTATAGAAGCAAATACGCAAAAAATTGCACCGCTCAAAGAACAAAAAGAAGCTCTTTTAAACTCGCATAAAGATAAAAAAGATGAAGAAATTCCTTCGGCTGAGAAAGAACAGATTGAAACATTGAATAAACAAATTCAAGAATTAGAATCAAAAACCAATGAAGCTTTGCGTGAATTTGGGTCATCAAATCCATTAGTTAAACAATTGGTTGATTTGGCACTTATTTCAAACAATATGCTCAAAGGAGAAGAGTTGGAATCGTTTGTAAAACGAAGTATATCGCTTATTAAATAAGGTAAGTTCGACGTAATTTTGAGTTCAGACCGCTTAGAGATAGTGAAATTCAATTGATAAACACGCTATCATATCGGGATATTATAAGTGTTTATCAAGAAGAAGATTGCTGTTTATAAGCGGTATTTATTATTCTTTTTATAAGAATTCGATTCTCTGCGTTACATATTTTCAAAGTAGCCCGCTACATTTTCAAATATATGCCTTGATAATCAAATTCTTATAAAATCTGAACGTGCATAATTACATTGAACTCACGTTAAATAAAATATTGCGATATCGATAATAAACAAAAAAAGCTGCCTTTGGGGGCAGCTTTTTTTGTTATGTATTGCACAGAAAATCTTTTATTTTATAAGTTTTACCACCTGCGTACCCTCAACACCTACAACTTCGAGCATATATACCCCCTTGGGTACATTTTTAGTATCTATAGTTGCATGTGTACCACTCAATATAGGTGTACCTATACTTGTGTACAAAGTATATCGCATACCATCGCTCATACCATGAATTGTAATGGTATTGGTAAATGGGTTGAGGGAGACTATAATTGAATTTTGTATTGATTCACTACTACTTGTACAATATTTTTCGATATCTTCACAACTATAATTAAAGTTTTTATCTTTATAAATTAAATTTCCTTTACTATCTGTTACACAAGCAATATATTTATAATAACTAGAAAAAAAGTTATAAAAATAGAAAAAATCATTTTGAATATCGCCAATTCCTTCAATCCATTCTAAAGTAATATCTCCTTTTAAAATAATATGAGTTCTATATTCCCCATTTGCCAATAAAAATTGATTTCGTTCTATTACAAGAAATTCTTTATTAAAATTATTCATTCTAAAAATATCATTCTTTTCTAATGTAAAATCATATAAGATATATTTATTATTTTCAACTAAACTATCAACTATATAATACTTATAATTGATATATAAATGTAATTCACCATTTTTTAATTTATGATACAGAGTGTCTCTTATTAATGTATCTGTGTATTCCAATTGATATATAGAACTCACACAACTTTCCTCAATTTGCATACCTCCGCCAGAAATTATACCATAAAAACTTCCATTCAATGGCATTTCTTGACAAAAAAACATGCATTCCAAAGAACACTATAAATCCGATTATACTAACTATTTTTATAAAATTATTGATTTTTATATTCACATCCATTCATAGAATTTTCTAACAATCCACCTGGTAATATTTGAAACCCTGATTGCAACACAACTTCATTGGCTGCTTCAAAGGTAACAATTTTTCCGTTTGGAATGCTTACATTTGGTTGTACTATTCTTTTATAAGTTAAATTTAACAAAATGTTTCTTAATTTTATATATTTACCAGTTCACTTTTGTTTGAATATTTACACTTATATTGTTTTTAATGAGTTACAACAAACTTTTGAATAATAGTTCCATTATGTATAGTATACATTTTCACACAATACATACCTTTAGAAATTCCATATAAAGGGATAGTATGTGAGGTACCAGAATCAATTACCCTACCATCTAAAGTTATAATTTCGTACGCAGATATCTCTATTGTTTTGGGTATTGTAATGAATTTTTTATCAAACCTTAATCTAATGGAATCCGAATTAGGTTGTGATATTGTAGTTAAAAAACAGGAAGAATAATCATTATTTATATATACATAGGTGTCATGTATTGAACAACATAATAAAAAATATTGAGCACCGATTAAATCAATATTTCCAGATGAAAAAAATAAATTATTAATATTCCCTATAGATTCAATCCAAACAGTTGATTCATTTTCAAACGAAAAAAAATAGTGCTTTAACCCCTCAACAACTCGTATTGAATCTAAAGTCATATCAATATTATATTTATCTATTCTAAAAATATCCTGTTCTTTAATAGTAAAATCATATAACAGAAATTCTTGATTATAAAATGTACTATAATAATAGATTTTATCT
>JAJUFK010000208.1 GCA_029266015.1 Bacteroidota bacterium | reverse complement strand
TTAAGAAATAAAAAATTATCAAAGATTTTAGGTGGTTATTGCAGCAGGGTTCCACCTCTTCCCATTCCGAACAGAGAAGTTAAGACTGCTTGCGCCGATGGTACTGCGTTTAGTGGGAGAGTAGGTCGCCGCCGATTTTTTTAAGCTCGATACAGCAATGTGTCGGGCTTTTTTATTTGTAACAATTTTGAATTATGCAATTTTTATTATATTTGTTGTTTTATCTAAATTGAATTTAAAAATATCTCATATTTATTTTTACTGTATAATCATATGTTTGTATAAAAAAAAAGTATATTTTTACCTACCATTTTTAAGTATAAGTATGGAAGTACTGTATTCCTGCAACTGCAAAACTATAACTCATCATCAAATAGGTGTGGTGTTGAAACAGATTTATGATTTGTTGCATACAAAAGGTTTCTCACAGTATATTGTGCGTAAGGTTTATTCTATTTCATCAGAATGTTTAGATAATATTTTACAACACGGATATAACGATATACACCATTCAAAACCTCCGCATTTTGAAATAATATCAGATAATCACAGTATATATATATATGCTTCAAATTCTGTTAAAAAAAATGATTTAGAAAAATTACAACATACTATTTCAATAATGAATGAAATGAGGTATGTTGATTTAAAACCACATTTTCAGAATACTATTAAAGAGAAAAGTATGCTTACTTCCGGAGGTGCCGGCGTTGGACTCATAATGATAAAACGTAAATCAGAATTACCTATTGAATTAGAAGTAGAAACAATTACACAAGATATTGCATATGTTACATTTAAAATTGAATTAGAAATAGGAACAATGAAGAAATTTAAAAAATTAGCAACAAAACATACTCCTCATATAAATTTTAGTATTTTATCAGGTATATTTTCAATACAAGGAATATCTCGTCCCGAAAATGCAGATGCATATTATCAAGAAATTATACAATGGGTTGAAGAACATCGTGATGAAATACAACAAATGCCTACTCTAACTCTTCATATGGAATTAGATTATATAAATTCTGTGTCACTTAAAAATATGTTACGCTTATTAAGAACTATTATTTCAATAAATCCTCACAATACAATTGTAGAATGGGTGTATGACAAAGAAGATGAAACATCAAAAGAAGAGGGAGAGGAATTAAGTGAAATTCTAAAAAAAGAATTTGTATTTATGGAAAAAAAATAGAAGATATTTTTTTTTAATTCTTAAAATTGTACATTTGTAAATATATTTAAAAACTCAAATACATGAAAAATATAGAAATTGAAGGTTCTCCAAAAACTCCTGAAATTAATTTTAATGCAGAGACCGGTGTAATTGAAATTAAAGGTAGATCTATTCCTGAAAATTCAATTGAATTTTATAAACCTATGATTGATTGGTTAGAAGAGTACGCTACAGCTCCAAAACCTAAAACTGTTGTTAATATTCAATTAGAATATTTTAATACTAGTTCATCTAAATGTATTCTGGATGTATTTAAAAAACTAGAAGTAATTTCTAAAAATGGAAATGATGTACAGGTAAATTGGTATTATGAAGAAGATGATGAAGATATGCTTGAGGCTGGTGAAGATTATCAATCTATTATTCGTATACCTTTTAAAATGATAGAAATAGAAGAATAATAAAAGGTAAAAACCATATAATAAAGCCTTGCATATAGTATGTAGGGCTTTTTTTTTGAAAATTATTTCAAATTTGTTTATATACATATGAAAATAGGCTCTATAAAATTTCCAAAATATCCTGTGTTTGCAGCTCCCATGGAAGATGTGAGTGAGCCTTCATTTCGGTATATGTGCAAGAAGCATGGTGCCGACTTGCTCTATTCAGAATTTGCGTCGAGTGATGCACTTATTCGTTCGGTAAATAAAACAATGCGAAAACTTACTTTGTATGAATACGAGCGACCGTTTGCAATACAAATATTTGGTAACAACGCACACACCATGGCAGAAGCGGCACAAGTAGTTGCCGAATACAAACCCGACATAATTGATATAAACTTTGGTTGCCCGGTAAAAAAAGTCGCAGGCAAAGGAGCCGGAGCCGGCTTACTCCGCGATATTCCCAATATGATTGCAATTGCAAAAGCTGTAGTTGATGCTGTAAATATTCCAGTAACTGCTAAAACTCGTTTGGGTTGGGATGCTACCGATATGCCTATAGTGCGTGTAGCCGAACAATTACAAGACGTAGGCATACAAGCGTTGACTATTCATGGACGAACACGAGCTCAAATGTATACCGGCGAAGCTGATTGGTCGTTGATACGCGAAGTAAAACAAAATGCACGCATGCATATACCAATTATTGGCAACGGAGATATTGATAGCCCCCAAAAAGCAAAACAAGCATTTGATGACTATGGCGTTGATGCTATAATGATAGGCCGCGCAAGTATTGGTGCTCCATGGATTTTTCGCGATGTAAAACACTATTTACATACCGGAGAGCTCCTCCCCACCATGAATGTTCAACAACAAGTAGACGAACTCAAAGAATACTTACTAAAATCTGTAGAAGTAAAAGGTCTACCCGGAGGCGTGATTCACATGCGTCGCCAATTTGCCAAAGCCTTTAAAGGACTCGAAAATTTCAGAGAAACCCGCATACATTTACTCACGCGAACTGACTTGCAAGAAACCATACAATTGCTTGATAACAATGCAAGTAGATGGTAGTGATACGCTGCGTATAAATACTATTTTTTTGTTTTAATTTAATTTCATTCTTCATAGTATATAGGGGATTCAGGATATTTATTGTTTTATAAACAATTTTTAACTAAAAATGTATTGATTTTTGTATAACAATAATTGTATCTTTACGTAACTTTTTTGGGAATTTTGAGATAGGAATTACATATTTATGATATATTTTACAAAACACATATCTCCGTTTTTTGCATATATACAGAAACGCATTATAGTAATAATAGTAAGTTTGTTGTGTAGTGTTTTTGTGTTTTCTCAAACAACAAATGATTACAGAACTAATGGAAATGGAGATTTTGATAATGCCGGAATTTGGCAACGATATAATGGAACCACATGGGTTGCAGCTGTTACTGCACCAACAAATAGATTAACAGCAGAAACTATAACGATAAGAGCAGGACATACTGTAAATATCAAAACAAACACAACAACCGATCAATTAGTTATTCAAAGTGGAGGAACATTAACGTTTCAGAATAATCGTGATTTAACTATTGAAAATGGATCCGGTAATGATTTAGTTAATAATGGAACTATTACACTTGCAAATGGAACTAACTTACTAATTAATACGAATGCAGTTTTTGTAAATACAAATATTGTAACAATTACTGCTAATAATTCAGAATTAACCATAGTAAGTTCGGCACAAGTAAATAATTCCGGCACAATTACGAGTTCACGTACTATTACAAATAATGGATTACTAACTAACTCAGGAACAATTACAAGTTCTGATGTATTTATAAATACCGGTATCATAAATAATTTAGGAACTCTTACTAATTCGGGAAATATTACTAATTCGGGAAATATTAATAACACAAATACCTATAATAATACAGCAGGCAGTACTTATATTCACAATCAAAACGGAGGTTTTATTCCAACTGCAACATGGGCAACTACCTCAAATTGCAATGTTACCGGAGTTATAGATGTCATGCCTACCGGATTTAATCAAACTTTTGGAAATCTTACGTGGAATTGTAGCGGACAAACAGCAAATTTATATTTTGAATCAAATATAGTTATACAAGGAAATTTTAATGTATTAGCAACAGGAACATTTAATGCTAACTTGAGATCGTTACGAATGTCGAATACTGCAACGGGGTATACTATCTCTGTTGCAGGAGATATGAATGTTACTACCAATCAGCCTACATTTAAAATGAATAATAGTACCGGAGCTTGTACGTTGAATGTCGCCGGCAACTTGAATTTATCATCGGGAGCGTTTGGTATTTGTACAGGTAATGCAAATTCTGTGGTAAATGTGAATGGTAATGTAACAATAGGCAACTGTACTCTTATAATGCACGAAGATGCAAGTGCTACCGTAGGAACATTGAATGTAAAAGGAAACTTTACAATGAACAATGGTACTATAACTGAATCGAGTGGCGGACGAGGATTAATAAACTTTAATGGAACAACGCAACAAAATTTTGTAAAAACAGGAGGAACAATTTTAAATATGATAGATTTTGTTGTGCAACCTAATGCAATCATTAATTTTGGTACGTCTGTTTTAAATGGTTCTACCGGCAATTTTACTTTACATTCCGGAGCTACAATTATGACAGGTCACGCGCAAGGAATTTCTATTACGGGAGCTACCGGATCGGTTCAAGTTACCGGAACACGCACATATACTTCGGGAGCTAATTATGTATATACCGGTACAGCTGCACAAATTACGGGATTAGGATTAACTCAAAATACACCAAATAATCTTACAATTAATTCGACAAATACGGTTACATTATCGGCAAATACCTCTATTTCGGGTAATTTATTAATAGCACAAGGAACTTTGAATACGAGTGTAAGTAACTACTCATTTACGTTAAATGGCGATTTTACAAATAATGGAATTTTTGTAGTTAATGCATCAAATGTGAGTTTTGTAGGTAATACAC
>JAJUFK010000108.1 GCA_029266015.1 Bacteroidota bacterium | reverse complement strand
TTTTGCAGTTTTTTGAGCATTTCGTTGGCATCACGTCGTATGTTGCGTACACTTACTTTTGCTGTTTCGGCTTCAGTTTTTACTTGTTTTACAAGTTCTTTACGGCGTTCTTCAGTTAAAACAGGAATTGAAATTCGAATAATAGAACCATCATTTACCGGTGTTAAACCTAAATTTGCAGCCATTATTGCTTTTTCTATAGGGTCTATCATTTTTTTCTCCCATGGTTGTACTATAAGAGTACGAGGGTCGGGAGTGTTTATATTGGCTACTTGACTTAACGGTGTAAGTGTACCATAATAATCAACTTTTACAGTTTCCAACATTGCAGGCGATGCTTTTCCTGCGCGTAATTTAGACAATTCTATATCCAATCGGTGCAATGGAGAATTCATGCGTTCTCTTGTATCTTCCAAAATTAATTCTACTTCTTCTTCCATGTTTTTTATTTTGTAATAAAAATGTATATTTGATGTGTACAAAAATACATAAAATTCTGAATTATGAAAAAAAATATTCTATTACTCACAGCCCTACTTTTGCTAAGTATATATTCTTGCAGAAAAACTGAAAACCCTACGTATTTTGATGTTATTACTACATCAAAAGATGAAGCTCTTATTCAAAGTTTATTTGACGATGCTCAAAATGAATCAGAAAAACAACATATTGCCAGTCAAGACGATGCTCTTAAATCAGAATTAACCGATAGTGTTATAGTAACTGTAGATGGTGGAGCAAATGGATTTGAAGATACTGCATGGACTATTACCATAGATTATGGTGACGGGTATACAAATAAATATGGGTGGGTAAAACGCGGAAAAATCAATATTGCAGTTACCGGATTCTATAGAATGAAAGGTTCAAAACGTGTAATGATTTTTGATAATTATTTTGTAAATAATCAAAAAGTAGAAGGTCAACATGTTGTAGAAAATATTGGATTTGATTCAACAACCTTGGCATATAATTTTAAAGTTACAGTTACCAATGGTAAACTTACCTTAGCCGATGGAAAAATAATAACGTGGGAATCGGAACGAAACAGAGCTTGGACTAAAGGGTATGACACTCCTCTTTCAATATTTGATGATGAATACAGTATTACAGGCGAGGCTCATGGGGTAAATTCAGAAGGTAAAGCTTTTACAAAAACTATAATACAACCGCTTGTAATTCGTCCAACATGCCAATTTATTCAAAAAGGTATTATAGATATTTCTATAGAAGGTGAACATATGGCTAATGTTGATTATGAATATGGATATGTAAATGATCAAACATGTGATAAACAAGCACAAGTTGTTACAAAAAATAGAACATTTAACATAGAAATACAAAGGTAATAGGAAATGTAAGGTATGATACCTGAAAAAGTTATAGTATTAACACAAAATTCACATATAGTAGATCGTATCTCGCAATGTGGTATATTAGAACCGATTCGTCATATTAGAACTACGCACGAGTTGCCTGCATATTCCGAAAATCCTTTTTTGCTTTTGGTAGATATAGCAATGTCTGTATATGCCAAAGATATACATTTTGAAGGTTCTAAAAAAATTCTCATTGTACCATCAGAACGCGAATTGGGAATAGATTTGCTTTCATCATTTGATGATTATATTTCACTTTCTGCTACCAATCAAATACTTGCATTGCGGCTTAATACCTATGTTGGAACTATTTTTCAGTCTCGAAACTTAGTTAATAATCAAAATAAATACAAACAACTTGTTGAACAATCGGGTGATACGGTAATATTGCTTGATAAATACGGAATAATGTGCGAGGTAAATTCGCATGTATGTATGGTTTCGGGTTTTTCTGATACTGAATTATTACAACATCATATTCGTAAAATTTTTCCTGATACAAATTTTATAGAAAAACTACATCCTGCCATTCCATCGGGTTCTTTGGTTGAAACAATGTTGCACACTAAATTTGATACTTTAAAACCAAAAGAAATTAGAATTTCAAAAATTATTTTGGAACAAGAACTTTATTTTTTAGTAATTGCCCGAGATATAAGTGAACGATTAAAAACGCTTAAAAAAATTGAAGATAGTGAGGAACGTTTCAGAACGGTTATCAAGCATTCTCCCAATGGAATGATTATTTTTAAAGATGATACCATTTCATTTATAAATTTGGTGGGTTTAAAAATATTAGGAGGTACATATGAAGATTTTATTGATCAATCGTTTTTTAGACTTGTGTCTCCGGCATATAGAGCAGATTTACTGCAATTTATTAAAAAATCAACAAAACGTGATGAACCAATAAGTAAAGATGTAACATTTATTGATTTACAAAACAAAGAAGTTTCAGTAAATCTCAATTGTGTACCTATAGATATACAGGGAGAAATTCATTATTTCATTATTTTTCAAGATTTAACAGAACTTAAACGTACTCAATATGATTTGGAGACCAAAGATTTACGATTACGCGAAATTCAAAAAATTGCAAAATTGGGTCATTATGAAATAAATATTATAAAAAATAATGTGTATTGGTCTGATGAGGTGTATAAAATTTATGGTGTTTCACAACGTACTTTTTCTCCAACATATGCCAAAACTCTCGAATTTGTTCACCCCGACGATAGAGAAACGGTACGCAAAGCATATGAAAATTCGCTTATAACACGTGAACCATATGAAATAGTACATCGCATAATATTACCGAACGGAACTATAAAATATTTGAATGAAACATGTAGTACCATGTACGATGAACATGGTGTTCCTGTGCGTTCATTAGGTACGGTAATGGATATTACTCATACTATTAGAACCGAAAAAGCTCTTCAACAAACAGAAGAAAAATTTCGATTACTTTTTGAAAATTTAGATGAACCATTTTTGATTTGTAAACCAAGTTATGATGAAACAGGAAAAGTTTTCGATTTTATAATTACTGAATTAAATCCGGCTTGTAAGAAATTATTTAGAGGCAATTATCTTGATGTGAAAGAGCATAGTATTCGTGAAATTTTTTATGAACCCGATATTTGGATTGAAAAGTATACATATGCATTTGAACATTCCGAAACTATTTCGTTTAGAAAATATAGTACCGATTTACATAAATATTTAGACATTGTATTGTTCCCGGTAATGGGTAAGAAGCAGATTGCAGGAATTTATTCCGATGTTACTGAAAAAGTATATTCCGAAAATCAGTTAAAACAGCTTACTGCTCGTTTGCAGAAAATTCAAGAATATGCAAAAATTGGATTTTATGATGTTCATATAGTAACTCATAAATCAATGTGGAGTGATGTAATGATTCAAATTTTTGAATACAGTAAAAAAGATAAATCATCATTTGATTTGTATTTGCAGCGAATACATCCCGACGACAGAGAAAATGTGCGACAAGCATATTCTGACAGTATAAAAAAACATAAAACATATGTAACTCTTGAATATAGATTGCTTTTCCCTGATGGGAGGATAAAACATATTTACACAGAATTTTATAATACGTTTGAAGGGAAAACATGTTTGCACACCGAAGGATGGCTACAAGATATTACAGACCTTACCATTGCTACTTCTGCGTTGCGCGAGAGTGAAGAAAAATTGCGTATGGTGACTTCAGGTACACAATTAGGACTATGGGAATGGGATATTTTTAACAAAGAGTTTTTAATTGACGAAACCGGGTCGCAAATGTTAGGCTACAAACCTCAAGAATTATGGGGTGACGATACTATTTATCTTGATTTAATTCATAAAGAAGATAAAGAAGTGGTAGAAAAAAAACTCATTAAATTTTGGCAAAGGACAAATCAATTGTTTAATGCAGAATTTAGAGTACTTATGAAAAACGGACGATATAAATGGGTGTCGTGTGTTGGCGTTTCGTCAGAATACAGAATGGGGAAAGTAAGCAAAATGATTGGATTCAATCAAGATATATCTCTTCGTAAAAAAGCCGAAGAAGACTTACGCGATAGTGAAAATAAATTTCGTAGAATATTTGAAATCGAAAATGATAGTTTGTTTTTGGCTGATAGTAAAACTGGTAAAATATTAGAAACAAATCAAGCAGCAGTGAAACTATACGGATATTCACGAAAAGAATTGCTAAGCAGAAATTTTCAAGATTTATCGGTGAATCCTATAAATATAATGACTCTTATTCATAGACAAAAAACTCGTGTGGATTCAGAAATTGCAGTAAGCAAACATGGTGTTCATTGTCCTATTGAAATTAGTTTTGCTTATTTTACATGGAAAGGTAAAGATGTGTTTTTAGCTGCTGTGCGTGATGTTTCTGAACGCAGGAGAGTAGAACAAGAACTTCGTTCGGCTAAAGAAAAAGCAGAAGAAAGTGATAGATTAAAATCTGCATTTTTGGCAAATATGAGTCACGAAATTCGTACGCCACTCAATGCAATTGTTGGTTTTTCTCGTTTACTTGCCCGAAAAAATTACGACCAAGAAAAACGAAAAATTTTTATTGATGACATACAATCAAATTCAAATCAATTACTAACTATAATTAATGATATTCTTGATATATCAAAAATTGAAAGCGGTCAATTTATTTTGAATCCTACACAAGTATGTATAAATAAATTATTGCAAGAAGTATATGATACTATGCAACTTCAAATTAAAGATAAAGATTTGGTGTTGTTTTGCGAAAAACCATTGCCCGATAGCGATGTTACAATTACTATAGATGAAGTGCGCTTAAAACAAATTTTAACAAATTTGCTCAATAATGCAATTAAATTTACTGAACAGGGCTATATTCATTTCGGGTATAAAGCACAAAAATCAATGCAATTACTGTTTTTTGTGCGTGATACAGGAATAGGTATAGCTCCTGAAAAACATGCAATTATTTTTGAGCACTTCAGACAAGAAGATGATACTACAACTCGTAAATATGGTGGTACAGGATTGGGATTGTCAATTTCAAAAAAGTTGATAGAGCTTATGGGCGGCACTATTTGGGTAGAATCAGAAAAAAATAAAGGGGCACAATTTTTTGTAACAGTTCCATTAATCCAATCGCAAACAATAGACCATGTTACTAACGTAACACAAATAGAAACTGTGGCACGTGCATCATTCAATGGCGAAACAATATTAGTTGTTGATGATCATACAAGCTCGTATATTTTTATTTCAGAGATGTTTGAAAATCAAAATGTAAGAGTTATTCAGGCAACTAGTGGAGAACAAGCAATAGAATTATGTAAGCAATTCCCAACGATACAATTAGTACTTATGGATATACAAATGAGTGGGGTATCGGGGGTTGATGCTATGAAACAAATCAAACAATTATTTCCTGCAATACCTATTGTTGCTCAAACTGCATTTGCTCAAAAAGGTGACAGAGAACGGTTTATGCAACAAGGATTTGACGATTATATTACAAAACCTCTTGATGAACGAGATTTGCAAGAAATTTTTAAACGTTTTTTGAGTTCAAATTAATACGCTCGTTCATTTCTGCCTTCTATGTAGTTTAAAAATGCATTATTAACTGCTCTATTACCACCGGGTGTAGGATAATTTCCTGTAAAGTACCAATCCCCTTTGTGATTTGGACATGCTTTGTGTAAATTTGCCACCGATTGAAAAATAATGTCAATTTCGGCAGTTACATCTTCCGGTGTAAGCATTTGAGCAATTTTTTTGCTTATTTGTTCGTCGGTAAACGGAGCATATATTTCTTGAACATAGTTTACAATTTCTTCTTTTGGTAAATGTCGCTGAGCTACCGATTTATTGTACACCGCATTTATAATAGATTCTTGTTTTGTTTCTTTAAGGAGTGCTATTGCAGCATTAAATGCACATAAATCACCTAATTTTGCCATATCAATTCCATAACAATCGGGGTAGCGTATTTGAGGAGCCGATGAAACTATAATAATTTTTTTAGGATGGAGACGGTTTAGTATTTTAAAAATACTTTTTTTCAATGTTGTACCACGAACAATGGAATCGTCTATTACAACCAAATTATCGGTAGGTTTAACAATACCGTAGGTTACATCATATACGTGTCCCACTAAATCATCACGACTTTTGTCTTCGGTTATAAATGTTCGAAGTTTTACATCTTTAATTGCTAATTTTTCGCTGCGTGGACGTAATGATAATATTTGGGCAAGTGCTTCGGGAGTAAGTGTACCTTGTTGTTGTAATTCTAATATTTTAGTTTGTTTAATAGTATCTATGTAGTCTTGCATTCCTTTAATCATTCCGTAAAATGCTGATTCTGCAGTATTTGGAATAAAAGACAATACGGTATTTTCTATATCATATTGTACCGATTGTAAAATTTGCGGCACTACATATTCACCTAATTTTTTCCGTTCTTTATATATATCTATATCACTACCTCTGGAAAAATATATCCGTTCAAACGAACAAGCTCTTCGTTCTTGAGGTTCTCGAATCATTTCATTTACAATGGTACCGTTGCGTTTCACAACCAATATATGTCCGGGTTCTAATTCTTGTACTTCTTCTAATGGAACATTAAATACTGTTTGAATCACCGGTCGTTCAGAAGCTGCAACTACAATTTCATCATTTGCAAAATAAAATGCAGGACGTATACCGGCCGGGTCGCGAGTTATAAATGAATCACCGTGACCAATAATGCCTGCAATTACATATCCGCCATCCCAATATTTTGAAGCTTCTCGTAATACATTTGGTACATTCAAATTTTGTGAAATAGCTTCAGAAATTTCAACATTATTTAATCCTGATGTTTTGTATTCGGTAAATAATTTTTGGTTTTCTCTATCTAAAAAGTGACCAATTTTTTCTAAAATGGTTACAATATCAGTATATCCTCGAGGATGTTGTCCCAAATCAAGTAATTTATTAAACAATTCATCCATATTGGCTAAATTGAAATTACCTGCCAACATAAGATTACGTGTTTTCCAATTGTTTTCTCTACTAACGGGGTGTGTATTTGCAATATCATTCCCGCCAAATGTGCCATATCGTAAATGTCCTAAATAGATATCGGCAGCAAAAGGAGTATTGTGTTTTATCCAATTAGCATCTTGTAATAATTCGGGATTCGTTTTTTGAATTTCTAAATATGGGGTGTTTATATTGTTAAAGATTTTGGCAATGGGTGAATTTTTATTGGAGCGAATACGAGTTAAATACTCAGTTCCGGGTTTAGCATCAAGTTTGCAAAATGCAATACCTGCACCGTCTTGTCCTCGGTTATGTTGTTTTTCCATGAGTAAATACAGTTTGTTTAAACCATATTTCCATGTTCCATACTTTGCTTGATAATATTCGAGTGGTTTGAGTAATCGGATAAATGCTATACCGCATTCATGTTTAATAGAATCGCTCATTGTAGAATTA
>JAJUFK010000363.1 GCA_029266015.1 Bacteroidota bacterium | reverse complement strand
TTCCTTGTATGTAATTCATAGCAATTTGTTGTAATTATTGCTTAAATATACATAGTAAATATCAGACTACCAAATGTTTATATACAATTTTATGTGATTTTTTTTGTAATTTTTTGAGGGGAGTTTTTAGACAGTCTGACGTTCCGCGCCTATGTATAGTTGCCGTTTTTGTGAACCGCGTTTTGTCAGCCGAAACGAACTACACAAGCAGGCTCAAATGCTCAAATCTATTACGAATTAGGCAATTATACATGAGGCGTTGTGTGTGCCTCGCATGTGTGCGATACACACGTAGTGCAAGTTTTAACAAATCTCAAAAATACAAATTTTTAGGAATAAAACAAGCGCTGTGTGTATAAATATTTTTCCAAGCGGTGCAAGTCCGTCATGGGTGGGATTAGTGCCCTAACCATTAGCAAGTCACAAGGTGGTTCCTCGTGAGGGGAGCACTAAAGGAAGTGAGACTGCAAAGTTCGGTACCGACGAACAGGAAGAACATATGAGGCGTATATATTTGGGTAAGCAAGCACAACATTGTAACGCCCCAAAGAAAAGAATATATACGTAGATGCTACGGTTATTGAACGAAGGAAAACACACTTACCGAGGGAGGTCTTGTAGGGTACGAGTTACTCACAACAAGAAGTCAGCAGAGGTCATAGTAGTACGTTTGTAGTATGAACCGAAAGATATGTCTGCGGGAGCCGAGCGAACAGGTACCCCGAGCTATCCGACAGAGAAACACAGGTGCGAAGGACTGAATAATAAGGTGCTTCAAATTATGTATGGATGTACTCGTTACAAGCCATACACTAAGCGAAGCAGAGTAATAACAACCAAAACAAAACGGTATGATTGAACAAATTGTAAACCCCAACAACGTAATGCGAGCATTACAACAAGTAAAGCAAAACGGTGGTTCTGCCGGAATAGACAGAATGCCGGTAGCTGAACTATATGCGCATATTACAAAAAATAGGAAACACATGATTGATTCAATCCGCACAGGGACATACCAAGCCCAAGCAATAAAAGGAGTAACTATCCCCAAAGCAAACGGCAAAACACGACTGTTGGGCATACCAACAGTAACCGACCGTATGTGGCAACAAGCCACAGCACAAGTTCTTGCCCTGAAATTTGAGTTCAAATTCCATGACCATAGTTATGGATTTAGACCAAGCAAAAAGGCACAACATGCAGTACTACAAGCACAAGAATACATAAATAGCGGCTATAAACACATAGTGGATATAGACCTAAAAACATTCTTCGACGAAGTAGACCACTGCATACTACTGAATCTGATTTACCAAAAAGTACAATGCCCCCAAACATTGCGACTCATATGTAAATGGCTCAAAGCACCAATACACATCAACGGCAAACTAACCAAACGAACCAAAGGAGTACCGCAAGGCAGTCCACTAAGTCCGTTACTATCGAACATAATGCTCGATGAACTCGACAAAGAACTGCAACGTCGAAACCTAAAGTTTGTGAGATATGCCGACGATTTTAGTATTTATGCCAAAACCAAAGCAGAAGCTCGTAAACAGGAATGGTACGTCACCAAATTTTTACAAGAAAAGTTGCGACTAACCATCAACCAAGAAAAGAGTGGTATACGCAAACCCATAGAATTTACAATTCTCGGGTTTGGATTTGTGCCTACATACCAAAAAGGAGCACAGGGACAATATCAGATTGTTGTAAGCAAAAAGAGTTGGAACAACCTAAAAATCAAACTCAAAGAAATAACAAGAAAAACCACCCCATGTACATTTGATGAACGCATAGAGCGTATAAAGCAAGTGCATAGGGGATTGATTCAGTATTTCAAAATTGCCAACATAGTAGGAAAACTGCAAGAACTTGATGGTTGGCTACGCAACCGAATACGCTACTGTATTTGGCACAATTGGAAAAAGAGAGAACGAAAACGCAAAAACTTACTGCGACTTGGCGTAAACGCCACAGACGCATTTAGGTGGAGCCGAACAAGAAAAGGCGGTTGGGCAGTAGCCCAAAGCCCAATACTTGTAACAACAATAACTCTCGAACGCCTTGCAAAACGTGGGTATGAATCTATG
>JAJUFK010000153.1 GCA_029266015.1 Bacteroidota bacterium | reverse complement strand
TTGATTTGCTATACCAACATCAGATATTTCAAGTAATTGAGTAGTTACTCCATTATCATTACTTGTATATACTTGTAATATAACATCCATGTTCATTTCTATTGGTATACATTCTATATTTACTGCACCCGGATTTACAATTTCAACTCTATACCAGTCTACAGTATCAGCCTGCATAGGAAACATTGTTCCGTTTATCATCATATTTAACCCCAAAGGTTTTGCAGCAAAAGCATTGTCATTTGGTTCTGCATCTTGAGCTATACTTGGCAAATATGCCATAACAAAAGCACAAAGAACTACTAAAGAAAGGTAGATTTTTTTCATAAATATTTGAATTTTAGTATTTTATTTAAACCCGTTAGTTGTATAAAAAAGTTTTGAAAATTAGCATAAAAAAAATCATAATGCAAATTATTTTTATGTTAATTTACACAAAAACCGACAAAATCTTTGTTTATAAGTATTCATATAATTTGATAATAATTTATTAAAAAAAGTAATTCACATATCGACAATTTTATATTTTTACAGAAAAATATTTTTATTTACTATTATGTCAAATTCTCCATTTATACTATTGATTTACACAATTTTAATTGTCACTTCATGCAATTCTTTTAATAAAAAAACTCAACAAGTATCAATAACTTTTTCTCATTCTACCATTACACATGGCACTCCACTTACAGCAATCATCTCAAATAAAGAAAAAGCATTTGATTCTCTTACGTTTTTAATTGACTATAAGACATTTTCATTTCAATATACCCCAACTAATACCTATCAAATTCCAACACAATTTGCTACTTTAGGACAAAAAGATATTATTACTACAGTATATTATTCCACTGAAACAGAAATTAAAACCAACACAATAACTATTGTTTCTGATATTACTCCGCGTTACCCCACATATACCATCTTAAATAGTTACAATCATGCAATAGATGCTTATACTCAAGGGTTAGAGTTTACCGGAGATTCATTATATGAGAGCACCGGAATAAAGGGAGAATCAAGTTTACGATTAATCAATTATAAAAAGGGATCTATACTCAAAAAAATTGACCTACAACCAGAATATTTTGGAGAAGGAATAACTATTTTACATGACATTATTTATCAAATTACATGGCAATCTCAAACAGGGTTTATTTATGACAAATATTCTTTTAGACAAATAGGAACTTTTAATTATAATACAGAAGGTTGGGGATTATGTAATGATGGTACAAATCTAATAATGAGTGACGGTAGTGAATTTTTGTATTTTTATAATCCCGAAACATTTACTCTTGTAAAAAAACTTGCAGTGTATGACAATGCAGCTCCTGTTAAACAATTAAATGAATTAGAATATGTAAATGGTTTTATTTATGCCAATATTTACACCACCAACTTTATAGTTAAAATTGATGCTTCTAATGGTAAAGTAATTGAGCGAATAAATCTTTCAAATATTCTTGACAAAGCATATATGCATGAAAACATTGATGTACTCAACGGTATAGCATGGCATGCAAAAAACAAATCGCTTTTTGTAACCGGTAAACGATGGCCGATTTTGTTTGAAATTCAAATTGTCGACAGCACTTCTGCATCAAAAACACTGTAAATTCAAAAATATGGAACAAAAAAAACGAGTATTGTTTATTGATCGCGATGGTAGTATAATTGTAGAACCAAAACATGATTTTCAAGTAGATTCATTTGAAAAATTAGAATTTTTGCCACGTGCTATTTCTTCATTACAAACTATAGCAGAACAATCTACCTATATACTCGCAATGGTTACAAATCAAGACGGATTAGGAACAGATTCGTTTCCTGAAGATACGTTTTGGCCTGTTCACAATAAAATGCTTACTATATTAGCAAACGAAGGTGTAACTTTTTCTGATATTGTAATAGACCGCACATTCCCACACGAAAACAAACCTACTCGTAAACCAGGAACAGCTCTGCTTCAACACTATCTTACCGATACGTATGATTTAGCAAATTCATTTGTAATAGGAGACCGAATTACCGATATTGAATTAGCAAAAAATTTAGGAGCAAAAGCTATCTTTATAAATCATGACAACATTACAATTCCTAAAGAATTACAACAATATTGTGCATTAATAACACAATCGTGGACAGAAATTACAACATTTTTATTGTTTCCGCCACGCTATGCCGAAGTTATTCGAAAAACCAATGAAACCGATATACAAATTAAACTATTGCTTGATGGGTCAGGAAAATCAAACATTTCTACAGGATTAGGTTTTTTTGACCACATGCTCGAACAACTTGCTCGTCATTCCAATTGTGACATTACTATTCAGGTAAAAGGAGATTTACATATAGATGAACACCATACCATAGAAGATACAGCATTAGCTTTAGGCGAAGCATTTTTAAAAGCTTTAGGTAACAAACAACAAATTGAACGGTATGGTTTTTTATTACCTATGGATGAATCATTAGCTCAAGTTGCAATAGATTTTTCAGGACGACCTTGGTTAGTTTGGAATGTAACTTTTACACGTGAAAAAGTTGGCGACTTACCAACCGAAATGATATATCATTTTTTTAAATCATTTTCTGATGCTGCGCGCTGTAATCTAAATATACAAGTAACAGGCGATAATGAACATCACAAAATTGAAGCAATTTTTAAAGCATTGGCAAAAGCAATAAAAATGGCTGTTTTCAGAAATTCGAAAAACATTGGTTTACCAAGTACAAAAGGTGTTTTATAATTTTTTTACTATCATATTATAGCAAATCTTATATCAAAAAGTACTATATTTGAATATCAAAAAAATATAGTATGTTAAACCAAAAATTACAACAAAAACTACAACAAAAATTATCGCCCCAGCAAATTCAAGTTATTAAAATGCTTGAAATACCTACTATGATGCTGGAACAACGAATCAAAGAAGAATTAGAAGAAAACCCTGCTCTAGAATTTGAAGAAACACCTGACGATATTCGTGATCAAACTGGCGAAAACGATGAAATTCAAGATGATGACAATACAAATGATGAAGAATTTTCAATAGACGATTACTTTAACGAAGACGAATATTCTAACTATAAATATAAAAGTGATAATTATTCCTCTGATACCGATAATAAAGAAATACCTTTCTCGGTAGGAAATACATTTCATGAAAATTTAATACAACAAATAGGATTACAAGACTTAGATGAACGCGAACAACAAATAGCTGAATTCATAATTGGAAATATAGATGAAGACGGATACTTGCGTCGTGAACTCGAAAATATAGTTGACGATATCATGTTTGCTCAAAATATTGAAACTTCTGTATCGGAACTAAAAAAAATTCTTTCAATTATTCAAACGTTTGATCCACCCGGAGTTGGAGCAACCACATTACAAGAATGCTTGTTATTACAAATTTCTCGTAAACAACGTACTGCCGAAACAATTACTGCAACAGCAATACTTAGAGATTTTTATAATGAATTTACAAAAAAACATTACGAAAAAATTCAACAAAAATTAGATATAGAATCTGACGATTTAAAAGATGCTATTGATGAAATCTTGAAATTAAATCCTAAACCCGGCAGTTCCTACAGCGACCCACTCAATAAAACTGCAGGACAAGTTATAATTCCTGATTTTATATTAGAAGAACAAAATGGTGAACTTACAATAAGTTTACACTCACGAAATGTACCTGAACTCAAAATAAGTAAAACATATGCCGATATGCTAACTGCTTACAAAGCAAATTCTCAAGTTAGCAAATCACAAAAAGACGCCCTTACGTTTGTAAAACAAAAATTAGATTCAGCTAAATGGTTTATTGATGCCATAAAACAAAGACATCAAACCCTATTAAGTACTATGCATGCTATTTTTGAATATCAAAAAGATTTTTTTACTACCGGCGACGAAACCAAACTTCGGCCTATGATTTTAAAAGACATTGCAGACAAAACAATGCTTGACGTTTCTACAATTTCCAGAGTGGCAAATAGTAAATATATTCAAACTCCCTATGGAATTTATGCCCTTAAGTATTTCTTTTCAGAAGGATTACAAAACGAAGCAGGCGAAGAAGTTTCTTCAAGAGAAATTAAAACAATACTCCAAGAAGCTATAGAAAATGAAAATAAATCAAAACCATATACCGATGAAGAACTTGTTGATGTTCTTAAAGAAAAAGGATATATAATAGCTCGTCGTACAATTGCAAAATACAGAGAGCAATTAGGCTTACCTGTTGGAAGATTACGCAAAGAATTGTAATCCTTTGATTTCTGAAAATTCTAAAAAACAAGAATTATTTCACACACAACAGATATAAAATAAATTCGAGGAAAAACCGTATGTTACAAAGTAATTTTTATATTTTTGAATACAATCAAAACTCGGAATGTATAGAATATGTCTGTTAAACAAAAAATAAAAAAAATTAGTCTTTGGATTGGAGGTATAATTGCAGGATTACTCATAATTACCTCTGTATTGTCTTATATATATCGCGATAAAATTATAACATTTGTAACTCAAGAATTGAGCAGTCAGTTACAAGGAGAAATAAGGATTGGAAAAATTGACATTTCATTTTTAAGCAGTTTTCCTAATGTTTCCATTCAATTACACAATATAATAGCTAAATCAACTCCCGGTTTTAATACTAAAGAATTTAATGAGTATAACACAGATACTGCTTTTACTGCACAAAAACTATCATTTGTTTTTAATGTTATTGATTTTATTAATGAACGATATATTGTTCAACAAATTAAAGTAAAAGGAGCATATATTAACCTTTTCATTGATTCAAAAGGCAAACACAATATGAATTTTGTAAAAGAAACAAACGATACGGTACAAACTAACTACTTTATAGAGTTATCTAAAATCAGTATTTTTAAAACTCATACTCACATTCATAGTGCTGCCGACAAATTGTATGCTCACGATTATTTTGATTTTGCTCATATTTCGGGTAAATTTTTGGAAAATGGATTTTCATTATTTGTAGATACTGAATTTAAAAATCATATTATATCTATTGACAATCAATCTTTCTTCCCGAATTTAGATATAGACACGGAAATTTCAATTGCAAAAACAGAAAATCTTATTCAAATTCTAAAAGCAAGTATTGCAACACCCTTAATTACTATACAAACAGATGGTTCAGTTCGTTTACAAAACAAATCAACCGAAACAAAATTGTCATATAACTTTACTATTGAGGATATTGAAGAATTTATGAATATTATGCCACAATCAATAGCTACCTTAGCAAAAGAGCATAATTTAGAAGGAAGTATTAAAGCAAATGGAACTATAACCGGAGTAATAAATTCCAATCGACTACCCGAATTATATATGCATTTTGCATATTCCGATGGTTCTTTTACCTATAATTCTAACCCATTCAAAGTTGATTTGCAAGGAACTCTTACAACCAAAAACATGGCAAATCTTGCATTTTTTAACCTATCTAATTGCACATACACTCTTAGCCGTAGTGAGACAAAACTAAATGGTTCTCTTTCTGTTACTGATTTTAACAACCCTTATTTTGAAATTTTAGGAACGTTACAAACTAAATTAGAAGATATATCAGAATTTATTCAACCCGAAAACTATATAGTAACAGGTAATGCATCCGGCACATTTAGTTGTAAAGGCAGAATTGCCGATATTGACTCTTTATCACCTTCTTTTTTTACCAAAACACACACAGAATTTAATTGTAAAGTTACTGATTTAGAAATTACTCCCCCATCTTATTCTCCTTACGAATTCAAACAAGTAAATGGCACTATAACATATAAAGATTCAAAAATGACTTTTGAACAAATTCAAGGAAAACTTAAAGGTGCCAATTTTAGCTTAGACGGTATAGGAAACAATATGTTAAACTATATTCTTTTTAGCAATCAAGATGCTACGTTTCAAGGTAATTTTTCTATCACCGACATAAATATTGATCCTTTTGAAAAACATTATTATGATTACCTTTGTAATGAACCATCTACAAGCACATTACAAACTCGTAT
>JAJUFK010000396.1 GCA_029266015.1 Bacteroidota bacterium | reverse complement strand
TTATATTCTGCATGTTGAGTAAATACGGTAATTATTTGTCTTATATATTCTCCTTGATCAATATTTTCATATTCATCAAGTTGATTTAGAATGGTTTTGTTGGTAATGGTATATAATTCACCAAAAATTTGTTGCTTATTTCCGGTATGTATAAGCAATCCGGGATACCAATCTATATGAACTAATTCACCAAAACAATAAGCTATATCTATAAAAGTTGCATGAGCTCTAAGAAGCATGGCGTATTCATTATTGTATGCAGATTGCAGTGTGCCGTATACAAAAATATATGGAGTATCATTCAACAGTCCCATAATACTTCATAAATTGATTTCGTTCGAAAAGAATGTGTGTTTCTTTAGTTGCCGATAGTTTTCCAAAAAAATCATTAATTGTTTTATATTGATGCGTTTTCATCCATGCTATGATAGTTTTTTTGATGCTTGAAATAACTTCGGGGCCCTGTTGATAAACACAACTAACTATTTGAATAGCATTAGCACCTGCGAGTATCATTTTTATAACTGTTTCTGCACTATGTATTCCGGTAGATGCACATATGTCTGATTCTATTTTGGCACTGCTTATGGCAACCCATCGTAAAGGGAGGGTATATTCTTGAGGTGAACTGAAAATGTTTGACACCCCAATTTCATGCGATTGAATATTAATGTCCGGGTTATAAAAACGGTTAAAAAGTACAAATCCTTGAACGTGTTTTGTCCAACTTAATTTTTGCAAAAAATGTGTAAGAGATGATGAGTAATAACTCATTTTTAGAGCAATAGGAAGAGATACATGTTCCCTTAATTGTTCTAATAAAGTAAAGTATTGTTCCTCTATTTCATAACTTGATAATCTTTCGTCAAAAGGTAAAATAGATGCATTTATTTCTAAGGCATCGGCACCTGCTTTTTCAATTTTTGTTGCAAATGTTATCCATTCGTCTACATCTATACAATGAATACTGGCAATTATAGGAATATTTGTGATTTTTTTGCACTCTTGTATAAGATTACAATAATCGGAAATATTTTTGTGAGCTATGTGTGAACTAATATATGTTTCTGCTTCAGCACTAATTTCAGTATTTTGAAGAATGTTTTTGTGTATATCTGCGTTTATTTGTTCTTCAAATAATGATTTTAGTACTATGGCTCCCGGTTCATGTACAAGAATACGTTTTATGGATTCTATATTGCCGGTAAGTCCGCAGCTGCCAACTATAAGAGGATTTTTGAGCGTTAAACCCAAATATGACGTTTCTAAATTTGCCATACAAAAATGTTTTTTAGTATAAGGTATTTGATATATAACAAATATACTAAAAACTTTTTGATTTATTTACAATTCTTTTTCTAACTGTGTAACCCATGATGAAATTCTACTTTGAGCAGCGTGCATTTCTGTGTCATAATCTAAAGCAAGTCCACATAAATATTCTCCTCTTATTGCTTTAGAATCTTTAAATGTATATTCTGAGATAGGTGTGTATCCTATAATTGTTGCATGTTTTGATTGTAGATGTTCTTCAAAAATACCTACTTCATCAATAAAATGTGACGGGTATAAAACGGCATTACCCAATCCAAATAATGCAATTTTTTTGTTTGTGAAATCAACT
>JAJUFK010000399.1 GCA_029266015.1 Bacteroidota bacterium | reverse complement strand
AGCGTTTATTTTTCCAATCATGTAACTTGGAAAATCATATGAACGTAAAGTACTTGGTTTTCCTGAGATTGGAAGGCTTCTAAAAAATGTTGATGTATCTGCACCTTGTTGATATTTTTTTATCAAAAACTCGGTCATATGTGATGCTGTTGTTGTATTATATCTAGATAAACCACTCCCATCATACAACATTGCTCCTTGCGAAGTCATTCCTAAATCAGCAAAATGTTTTTGAACAACTTGTGTTCCTGCTTCAAAAGTACCTTTGTTTTGTTTGGCATATCCCATATATTTTAACATATGTTCTGCATAACTATTATTACTATGATAATTAGTTATACCTACAATTAATTCTAATTCAGGTGATAATAAAACTAAAACGGTATCCATTCCATCTTTGAAAAAAGGATCATATTTTACAATATATTCCTGATTGTATTTTACCATATTTGCTCTGAACAATGCTTGTTTGATTTCCATTCCAAAAGCATCAGGTGGTGAAGGCATTGCACCACGAACAATATATGAATTTCTATTGGCAGGTACTACTCCCGATACGATTCTGCTTAACTCTTCGGGATTACCGAGAATTGATGGTTCTTGCGATTTATCATCTCCAACTATTGCATTATTTTGAATGGTTGTTGACATTTCTGCTGGGAATACTTGTGTTATTTTTGCTGTATCTCCAACATTTCCTGTTTTTAGCGTAATAGAAAATACATTATCATAAAAACTTAAAGGATACACACCGGTGGCATAATCTTTACCAAAATCTTCCCATACCCATGATTGAGGAATAGCTTCTTTTCCATATAACGAACAATCCAATACTATAAGACCATCTATTGACTGTATACCTTTTTTCTTAATAGCTTGTACAATTGAATCAACAAATTGTTTACTCTGTGGAAAAAATTTAGAACCTAAAGTAGGATCTCCTCCGCCAATTATAATTAAATTCCCTTTTAATACACCTTTTTGAATTGTACCGGTATATCCAACAACTGTTTTGAATCTAAAATCTTTTCCTAATTCTTGCAATGCTGCCGAAGTTGTATATAATTTTACAATAGAAGCAGGAGTCATTGATTTTTTTTCATTGATTGCAACTACAACTGAATCTGTTTTAACATCTTTTACACTTATTGCATACTGTGCATAGGTAAGACGTGGATTTGTATTACAATATGACTCAACTTTTTGTTGAACTAATTTCTGACTAAATCCTCCTAGGGTTATAATTATTAAACCACAAGTTAAAATAAATCGCATAAATTTCATCATAACAAATATTTAAAAAGTATATGAAATAGAATAATCAACATAATCAGCTTGAACAAAATTGGTTTTAATAAACATACCAATTCCTAATTTTTTAGACGCAAATGCTCCGTTAAACGGATAATATGTAAGCCCAACACGCGCAGATAAAAGACTTTTTGATGTATATGCAAAATCTATCTCATCTGCAAGGAAATACGAACGATAAAATGGATCTAATACTTTGAGCCCCATTTCTGTAAGTATACCAAAATGTTGCAATAAAAACTCGTGTCCTATATGCAATGTAGTTTGAGTTGCCATAAAAGGT
>JAJUFK010000225.1 GCA_029266015.1 Bacteroidota bacterium | reverse complement strand
TCTTACAAATTCCAATATTTTTTCGTAACTTGCCTCAAAGTTGTTCATCTATTTAATTGTTTGATTCACAAATAAATATACGAATTTTTATAATTCAATGAACAACTTTTATTACTTTTTTTATAAATGCACAACGGGTTGAGGGAATTTCATTATTTTTTTGGGATTGTTTGTACAAGAAACGAAACAAAAACTGATACATAGAACTATATACAAAAATCTTATCATACCTATTTAACTAAAATACTAATTAAATCTATATCAGGATTTCCATTTGATAATAGTTGCTTATTCCATTCTCTTATACCAAAATCTCCTTTGTAATCCCATGCTGCATAGGCAATATTGTGCAATTGCAGTACATCTATTAAATCTGTATAATATTGTAAACGCTGCGTTCTATTAACCGTAGGCAAACAACCAAATTCGTTACAATACAATCGCAATCCTCTTTCTTGAGCAAATTTCAATGCCGGGGCAATTACATCATACATAGACTCTTTTGTAAAAACTCTGTGTTCTGAGGCAATTTTTGCAATCAAAGAATCTCCATTGGCATGTATAAAATCTTGTAAATATTCATCGGGTATTGTTGTACCCGGGTACACTACAGGGCCTGTATATGCACCTAAAGGAATCCATGGAGCTTTATAATGAGTAAACGGCAATGGATCATACGTATGAAAACTCAATATAATATTTGCATCTCCGCGAGGGACATCAAATGATTCAAAATATTTTGGAATTTGCCATAAATTTGGTCCAAAAATTAGAGTACGTGTAGGCTCAAGTTCTCTGATAACACTATGTCCGCGAGCAACCAATTCATTCCAATAATGGTGTTTAGGAGCTACCGGTTCATTCATAAATTCATAGGCAAGCATATCCTCACTATATTGTTTAAGTTCACCCGATAATACTCGCCACACCTCCATCATATGATCTTGTTCTTTAGGGTTTTCCCACAGAGTCATAGCTCCTTCATTATTGGCATTATTAAAATGATGCGAACGTAAAATATGCATATCTACCACAACTCGCAAATCAGAGGATAAACACCATTGAATACAACGATGCATATCCGCAAAAGCTTCTTTATTTTTTGTAAAATCTTCGTTCCACAATTGTTCTTCATCTACCGGCAAACGTACATGGTCAAACCCCGCTTGTTTAATAAAAAAAATATCTTGTTGGGTAATAAACAATTCACGTGGCGACCAACCAAACACCTGCGAAAGCCAGTGACTTAAATTAATTCCTTTGAAAATAGTAAACATTGTAATTATTGTTATGAATAAAAATATTATGCAAAATATATATTTTTTTGGTATAATCATAGTTTTTTTTGAACTTGCACTCAAATTAATTTCATAATACATGAAACTAAAAACTCTTTTTTGGATACTCTTTATAAGCATTACATTTACTTGTAACGCTCAATATTTTTTGTGGGGAACAGATCCGGCATCAATACGTTGGGAACAAATACAAACAAACAGATTTCAAGTTATATATCCAAGTGGACAAGATAGTATTGCTCAACGATTTACCAATTTACTTGAATATGTGTATGATGCCGCAGGAAAAACATTGGGACATGCACCACAAAAAATTTCAGTAATCATACACACATCATCTACTATTTCAAATGGGTCGGTAGCATGGGCTCCCAAACGTATGGATATATTTGACGTATCACCACAAGACCAAACAAGTATGGAATGGCTTGAAAATCTTGCAATTCACGAATATAGACATGTGGTTCAATATGATAAACTTAATCAGGGATTAACAAAAATTTTATATTTCTTACTCGGCGAACAAGCTCCGGCAGCAATAGGTGGCATATTTTTACCTTCGTGGTTTTTTGAAGGTGATGCTGTTGTAACAGAAACAGCGTTAAGCAAATCGGGTCGTGGTCGTCAACCAGAATTTACAATGGATGTAAGAGCTCAATTAATAGAGAAAAAAAAATATTCATACGCAAAAGCGTATTTCGGTTCTTACAAAGATCACGTTCCTAATCACTATAAAATGGGATATGTGGTTGTAGCTAATTCTCGTGATATATATGGACCTCAATTATGGAACAACACTGTAACAAATGTTGCTCGCAGACCTTATCAAATAATGCCTTTCAACAAAGCTATAAAAATTCAAACTTCGTATAATAAACGCAAACTGTATCATGAAATGTTTAACAAACAATTGATTCAATGGAATTTAGAATATAATCGCGAAATTCATAAATCTTATGATACACTTACTAAACGAAATCCAAAAGAATATACTAACTACTTGTATCCTCAACGCATTTCTGATACATATGTAATAGCAGAAAAACAAGGCTTGGGTGATGCTTCAAAAATTGTATTAATATCAAAAGAAGGTATCGAAAAAACTATAGCAAACACCTCGTTTAAGCAACCAAATGAACGAATACATACCAATGGGGAATTAGTAGTATGGGCTGAAACAAATCCTCATATTCGTTGGGAATTACAAGGCTCTTCAGATATTTTTATTTATTCTTTAAAAACAAATAAAACAGAACGTTTCAAAACAAAATTACGTGTTTTTGCTCCGTGCATTTCACCCTTGGGCGACAAAATTGCAACAGTTCTTATAGATTCTACCAGCAAATATTCTATAGTAGTATATAACACCGCTACCAAACAAATGATAGCTCAATATCCTTCTCCCGGTCAAGAATTCATACAAAACCCTTCTTGGAACTTTGATGCAAGCAAAATAGTGTATATAGGATTATATTCTAAGGGCAAACTACTTGTTGAATTAAACATGAAAAATGGAGAGCGAACTGTACTTATAGATTATACAAATGATGACATTCAAAACCCTATGTATTGGAATAATTTTGTAATATATTCATCTTCATATTCAGGTGTTGATAATTTATATGCAATTCAAACCCAAACTCGTGAAATACTTAGAATTACTGTTGCAAAATTTGGAGCACGATATGTTTCGGCCTACCATAATGTGCTACTATATTCTGATTATACTTCAGATGGATATATGATAGCTCAAATACCTGCCGATATAAGAAGTTGGCATACTATTGATGTTGTTCGTAAAGCAAAATATGAACTTGCAGAATCAATTTCGAAACAAGAACCTATTACTGTAAATTTTGAAACTAAACAAGATAGCATATATCAAACAAAACCATATTCAAAATTACTACATGCTGTAAATATACACAGTTGGATGCCTTTTTACTTAGAATATAATGCAAATCAATCGAATGAGGCAGGTAATGGATTTCAAATACTTTCTCAAGACAAATTAAGCTCTACCATTATTTCGGCAGGATATAGAAAAAATTATACCAATTCTCGACGTGCAGGATTTGTTAAAGTTACATATACCGGTATATTTCCAATTATAGATTTAGACTATCAAAATGGATATCAAGAATTTACAAAAATTATTGATAATGACACTATTAAAATATTATATCATCTCAGTCAAATAGTTACCGGAATTTATATACCACTTAATTTTTCTTCACGTTCGTACTATAGGTACCTTATTCTGAGTAGTCAAATACAATATGGCACGTATTCAAAAACAAGTATAAATATTGAAGCATATGATTCGTATTTCAAAAATTTCTTTGATGTAGGTATTGTAACATATTCTGCTTCATTTAGTAATATACTTCAAACAAGCACTCGCGACATAATGCCACGAATAGGACAAGTATTTACAATTAATTTTGCTCATGCTCCTCTCAATGCAAGTGAAATATATCATGAAAATATATTTGGTTCCACAAAAATATATCTGCCCGGATTCTATAAACATCATAGTATAGAACTATATGCAGGATTGGAATGGAATGCAGACACAAGCATGTATACCATTCAGCGAAAAGTATATATACCACGAGGATATTTGGAAGAACCACCTACAACAAAACAAGCGTTTGCTGCCCATATAAATTATACATCTCCTATTTACTATCCTGATTTTGCAATTGCTGCATTAGTATATATTAAACGATTTTATGCTACAGCTTTTATAGACTATGCATATATGAACGGAGCTTTTGTAAATAAAAAATTATGGAGTTTTGGAATAGAACTTTTATCAGATTTTCATGTATTACATTTTTCAATGCCGGTTAATGCCGGTCCACGAATTAGTATTTTACCAATGAATAACAAATTGTCATTAGAATTTAAAGGTAGTATTAATTTTGGCGGATAATAAACCTATTCTGAATGCCTGAACCACTTAAAAATATGTTTTCGCAAACGTTCTATACAAAATTTATAGAACAATT
>JAJUFK010000291.1 GCA_029266015.1 Bacteroidota bacterium | reverse complement strand
CTATATTCTTTGGTTTGTTTAAATGCAATTGTTGAACACAACTTAAAACAAAATAATATAGCTAAAATTCTAATTTTAATATATATCTCTTGTAAAATATTATACTTTGTGAAAGTAACAAACGTACAAAAAAATACGATATTAACAAATATAAAATTACGCTTAATTAAGCAAAATCATTAGAACAAAATATGCAATAACTTGATTTTCTATTATTTATATCTAATTTCACAACTATATTTTTTTATAAACCAATTGTGAACATGTATAAAAAAATTTACTATATAAATAAACTATTTTTTTATTCCTTAGAGGTAAAACAAAAAAGTATTATTTTTGATAAATTTTTCATAATACATGGGGCGAATTATACTCATTTTCACAATATTTTTGTCAATTGTTTTTACATCGTGTAAAACATTGAGTCCTACGGTAATGTTTGAAACCGAAAAAGATTTTCAATATAAACCATTTACCAATACTCCCAAAATTACAATTTTACAACCATTTGATCAGATTCAAATTTTGATGTCAACCAACAATGGTACAAATTTATTGGAAAACACTATTGGACAAGAACGAAATCAAAATACAGGTGTTGCGCAAGGAGGCATTACGTATTTAATCAGACAAGATAGTACTGTAAAAATTCCAACGCTAGGATTAGTAAAATTAGGAGGTATTTCAAAAGATTCGGCCGAAGTTTATTTAGAAAAAGAGTTAAGTAAATACTACCAAGACCCATATATTAAAATTACTATTACCAATAGAAACATAATACTTTTTTTTGAAGAAGGCACACAAGGTACCGAAGTAAACATACCCGAAGAAGGTATTACATTACTTGAAGCTATTGCTCAAGTAGGTGGTCTTACGCCGAATAGTAAAGCATATAAAATAAAACTTATTCGTGGTGACAATAAAAATCCTGAAGTATATAATTTTAATATAAGCAGTTTAGAAGAATTCAAAAAAGCTAATTTTATTTTACAAGCCAACGATATAATATACGTTGATTCTCGTCCTCGATATGTTACAAAAGTAATTGCAGAAATTCAACCATATTTAGTTTTATTGTCAACAAGCGTATTAGTATATAGCATATTTAGCAGATAAGTATGGCAAAACAACGTAAAATACCAATGTTTAACGACACGTTTGATATGAGCAAATTAGTTCATATTTTACGTAAAAACTTTATATTTTATATCATTTTTGGATTAATTGCAGTAATAAGCGCTTTTACTTATTTACGATACACTCCACCTATTTACGAAGCATATACAATTCTTCAAATTAATGAAGAACAAGAAAATGACTTATTAAAACTTGATAATGTTTATGGAAAAACATCTATTAATAATCTTATAGAATTAATACGTTCACGTGAATTTTTAAAACGAACATTACACAAATTAAATTTATACACTACATATTATTTAGAAGGAAAATTTTTAACTTCAGAATTATACAATAAAACTCCATTTTTTGTTGAATATCAAGATGTTCAATCTGCCATATACAATAAAAATATTTATATGGAATATAACAAAAAAGATGATAATATAACCATAGAATATTCTATTGACGGTAAAAATTATATTTCACATACAATTAAACGTAATGAATGGACTCAACTACAAGGTTTGAAATTATATGTTAATATAACTAACTTAAATCAAGTAATTGAAAACAAAGGTAACAAATACTACTTTAGAATATTAGATGACAAAGGTGCTTTTGCCGAACACATCAGTGGATTGAATGTTTCAATTCTCAATTTTGATGCTCAAACAATTCAGATATACTATACCAGTAACAATGCACAAAAAACTTCAGATTTAGTAAATACTATCAGTGAAGATTTTTTAAGTTACAATATTGAAAAAAAACAAGAACGCGCTCAAAAGGTACTTGCTTTTATTGAAGATCAAATGAATATAGTATACAGCAAACTTGATGAATCAGAAAAGCAACTCGATCAATTTAAAAAAACAAACAATATTACAGGAAGCATTTTTGATGACAAAGCAGCTATTCAAAACGCACTGATGGACAATTCACAACAAATTGATCAATATAAAAATCAATTACAATCATTACAAAAAGTAAATTCACAAATTAAATCAGGACAAGACTTTAATACAGTAGAACTTATTTCAATATTATCCGGTTCTTCAAGTGAAAGTATGATTTTAAATTTTCTCAATGGAATTCAACAACTTCAAAAACAAAAAGAACAATTACTTATTACTGTAACTCCAGACAATCATAAAGTAAAAATTATAGACCAACAAATAAATGAGCAAAAAAAATTATTACTTGATTTTATAAAAATAACCAACGATAGAATTAAAACTGAATTAGACGCGGCTAAAGCAAAAACAAAAGTTGAAAAAGCAGTAGAAATAGATGAAATAGAATTGGCTAAACTTAAACGTATTCATTCTATAAATCAAAACTACTATGACCAATTAGTTTCAAAACGTGCCGAATTTATGATTTCTAAAGCAGGACACGTAACAAACAATTTAATATTACAAAAATCTGATATACCTCAATTTCCAATATCTCCTATTCCATCGTTTATAATATTTGTAGCAGCTGCATTAGCAATTATGGCAATGTTTATTCTTACACTTGTAAGATACATGTTATACAATGATATTACATCACTCAACGATATTAGTCGTTTTACCGATGTGCCGGTAGCAGGTTTAATCCCTGTTTCAAAACAAACCAATAAAATCAATCGTTTTGTTGTAGAAAACAAAGCAAATTCAGTCATTACCGAAGCATTTAGAACACTTCGTTCAAATCTTGAATTTATGCATCAGGTTAGTAATGAGAAAAAAATTATTGCAATTACATCAACTATTTCGGGTGAAGGAAAAACGTTTATTGCTATTAACTTAGGTGGAGTGCTTTCAATGAGTGGTAAACGAGTAATTTTGATTGACCTTGACTTACGAAAACCAAAAGTACATTTAACGTTTAAATCAAACAATGAACACGGTTTAAGTACTATATTAATAGGTAAAGACAACTACAAAGATTGTATAATTGAAACAGAATTCGAAAACTTCAATATTATTACATCAGGTCCTCCTCCTCCAAACCCGGCAGAATTAGCTAACTCAGAAAGTTTTGATAATTTATTAGAAACATTAAAACAAGTGTATGACATTATTAT
>JAJUFK010000329.1 GCA_029266015.1 Bacteroidota bacterium | reverse complement strand
GAAAGTATAAATGCTGTACATTTGCGTTTAATTGCATTTGTAATATACTGCAAAGCTAATGGTATATTAGTTTCGGTTTTAGTTGTTTCTCTTTCTAAAAGTTCACGTATTATTCGTAATATATGTTTTCTTCCTTTTTGAGGAGGAATAAATGTTTCAATAGTATCAGAAAATAAAAGCAACCCTACTTTATCATTGTTTTGTAATGCAGAAAAAGCCAATACTGCAGCTATTTCAGTCATACAATTTCGTTTTATTTGACCACGAGTGCCAATAGAATGCGAAGCACTAACGTCAACTACAAGCATAACTGTAAGTTCACGTTCTTCTTCAAATACTTTTACATAGGGTTTATTAAAACGAGCAGTAACATTCCAGTCTATATCACGAATAGCATCACCGTATTGATATTCACGAACTTCACTAAAAGCCATTCCTCGCCCTTTGAACATACTGTGATATTCTCCGGCAAACAATGTATTTGAAAGACCACGAGTTTTTATTTCAATTTTCCGAACTCGCTGTAGCAATTCTGAGGTTTCCATGTGTACAGTATCAATGTAATGCGTAACTACCTTGTTATAATATTCATTAAAAAACTATGGTACATCAACTGCATTAATTACTTGAGTAATAATAGATTCTACGCTCACATTTTCTGCCTCGGCTTCATACGTTAACCCAATTCGGTGACGAAGTACTGCATGACATACTGCTCTTACATCTTCGGGTATTACATATCCTCTTCGTTTTATAAACGCATATGCTTTTGCTGCTTTTGCCATGCTAATTCCGGCACGAGGTGAACATCCGTATGATATTAAATGTTGTAAATGAGAAAGATTATATTGTTGGGGATTACGTGTTGCAAATAAAATATCTACAATATATTTTTCTATCTTTTCATCCATATATACTTCTGTTACAACTTCGCGAGCCTTAATAATTTGTTCTATACTTATAACAGATGATGCTTTAGGAAAAACTTTTAATAAATTTTGACGAATTATTCGTTGTTCTTCTTCTTTTGACGGATAATCTACTATTATTTTAAGCATGAATCTGTCTACTTGAGCTTCCGGTAAAGGATACGTTCCTTCTTGTTCTATAGGATTTTGAGTAGCCATAACCAAAAAAGGTTCTTCAAGTGCATAACTATGACTTCCTATTGTTACTTGTCGCTCTTGCATAGCTTCGAGCAAAGCACTTTGAACTTTTGCCGGTGCACGGTTTATTTCATCTGCTAAAATAAAATGAGCGAAAATTGGCCCTTTTTTTACAACAAATTCTTCATTTTTTTGGCTATAAATCATTGTCCCCAATAAATCAGCCGGTAATAAATCGGGGGTAAATTGAATACGATTACACGAAGCTTTGATAGATGTAGCCAACGTTTGTATAGCTAATGTTTTTGCTAATCCCGGCACACCTTCTAAAAGTAAATGACCGTTACTGAGTAACCCTATAAGTAACCCTTCTATCAATTGTTTTTGGCCAACAATTACTTTATTCATTTCCATTGTTACCGCTTCAACAAATGCACTCTCTTGTTGAATTTTGGCATTCAATGATTGAATGTCAATAGTTTGATTGTGATTGCTTTGTAAAATGATATCGTCCATCTCTATTGTATTTTAATATGGTTGTAAAAAAATGCACACGAAATTATTAAAAAACATATTATAACTTATATTATAAAAGCGTTTTTTTTACGTTTTTTCACATGAAATATTGTATGCAGAATTAAAAAAAATGTAATTACATTATACTGTATATTCCTGATTGTTCTTTTACCATTGATTCTTTTACTAACGCCATAAGTAAATCATTTACTTCTGATACTGTATACTTCTGATAATACACAATAGAATCAATGGTTTGAGGGCCATACTGCAATAACAAACGAATTATTGCTGCTCTTTTTTGTCTGTTAGATCCCTCAAATTTGGACTGAGTAGAATGCATTTTTGATAATTTGTTATAATTACCTATAGTTTTTTTTATATGAGTACCATAATCCATCAAAGACCAGTACCATTGTCGAGGATTGTCTGTATATGACGTTTGTTGCACTATATCATATAATTCTTTTTCATCAATTTTTTGAATAGCATCTTCAAAAAAATGATATATATAAACTGTTCGTATATTTGTTTCAATAAATACTTGCGGTTCATTAAATGCATACACTAATATAGAAGCTGCAGTATTTACTCCTATTCCGGGTAATTGTTGTAATTCATGTAATGATTGAGGAAATACTCCGGCATTTTGTATTTGTATAGCACATTTATGCAAAAATTTAGCTCTTCTATTGTATCCTAAACCACTCCATTGTTGCAATACTTCATAAAACTCAGCCTTTGCTAATGATTCAAGTGTTGGAAAAACAGTAATAAATTCAGAAAACTTTTGTAATACACGAGGAACTTGTGTTTGCTGCAACATTATTTCTGAAACTAAAACATAATACGGGTTACAGTCTGTTCTCCATGGCATATCTCTATACAATGCAGCACCTTGTTTCAAAACAATGTTCTGAAATTCAACAATATCAGTTTTTTGCAACTTCATGGTGTACTTATGCTGATTTTTTATCGCTCACAATAGACGCTACTACACCTGCAGATAAAATAAGTATTATAATAAGTAATGATATACTAACCGGCAAATGAAATACTTGT
>JAJUFK010000104.1 GCA_029266015.1 Bacteroidota bacterium | reverse complement strand
TGGATTGAAACATTCAGAAAAGCAGAAACTACCGGAGAAAATGATAGAATAATAATTCCCGGTGACCCTGAAAGAGAAATGACTCAAGAACGTCTAATAAGCGGCATACCGTTACTTATGCCGGTAGTTGATGATTTACTGGATATTGGCAAAACATTTGGTGTTACATTATAATTCCATACAATTACCATATATTAAAAAACTTAGTATTAGTGGTTATAATCAGTAATATGTATTAATTTACAAAATACAATGATAGATTTACAAAAATTAACAGAAGAAGTATGTGCAGGTAAAGCACTTACATACGATGAAGGAGTTGAATTAACACAACACCTCGATAAAGAAGCATTATATGAAGCAGCAGATACTATACGAACTCATTTTTGTGGTAACAATATGGATTTGTGTTCTATAACAAATGCCAAATCCGGTCGTTGTTCACAAAATTGTAAATGGTGTAGCCAATCTGCTCATCATACTACCAATATAGAAGAATATGACTTAATTGATAAAGAACGAGCAGTAAACGAAGCCTTAGAAAGTGCTAAAGCAGGTGTTCATAGACATTCACTTGTTACCAGCGGAAAATCAGTAAGTAATAAAACATTACATTCTTTACTCGAAATTTATAAAGAAATTCGTGAAAAATCTTCGATTAATTTATGTGCTTCAATGGGTTTAGTAACAAAAGAACAATTACAAAAATTAAAAAACGCCGGAATTTCTCATTATCACTGTAATTTAGAAACTGCTCCATCATATTTTCCAAATGTTTGTACTACACATACTATTCAAGATAAAATTGATGTAATTCTTACTGCTCAATCTCTTGACATGCGTGTATGTTCGGGAGGTATTATAGGTATGGGCGAAACTATGGAGCAACGTGTAGAACTTGCTTGTACACTTCGCGATTTACATATTATGTCTATTCCTATAAATATATTAACTCCTATAGAAGGTACTCCATTATATAATGCTCATACATTATCAGAAGAAGAAATTTTAACAACCATTGCCGTTTTTAGATTTATTAATCCTAAGGCAAATTTACGTTTTGCCGGCGGCAGATTACAAATCAAAAAATTTCAACACAAAGCTTTACATGCCGGTATAAATTCAGCTCTTACAGGTAATTATTTAACAACTGTAGGTTCTAATACTGCGCAAGATATTAAAGACTTTACGGCAAGTGGTTTTACTATAGCTCGATAATTTTTTTAATAATATATAAAACTCTTTTTAGGCAAGATTTTTGGAAGAATTTTTTTTAGCTAAAAAAAATTGTATTTTCGTAAAAATCTTAGTGCTATGAAAAAAATAATTATAATTATTTCGATTTTGTGCCTTTCGGAAATCGGATTTGCTCAAAACAATAATATTTTTATTCGTAAAGAAGATAATCCTGAACTTAAAGTAACCATTGATGCGTATTTTGGAATAAGTTTAATGACTCAATATAATGGTTTTATTCGATATGGATATATTCAAATAAAATCTACAGGTGAAACAAAAATTACCTATCTCTCACAACAACAATTTATGCAACAAGTTACAGGTCAAATGGTTTCTAAAGCCAATCCAAATAAAATAAATTATTTGGAACAAAAAGAAATAATGTGGCAATCATTTGAAAATTTATGGAAAATTCGATATGCAGAATATCCATATGATGGCCCAAATAAATTAGAAAAAGGTTGGGCAGGCAGGGATATGGCTCCAAGCGAAGCACAATGGAAATTTTTGAAACAATATTATGGCTACAGTAATTTTGATCAATTCTTATATGGCGAAAACATGTGGAAATTAGTTAAAGATTCTCAAGATCCGGCATGGCAAAGCCAATATTCCAGCCTAAAATAATGAATCAATCATGCCCATTATGTAACTCCGTAAGTTCTGTTTTTTTTGAATCTCATAAACAGATTTTTCTACAATGTTCTTGTTGTTCACTAATTTTTTTACATCGTAATTTTTTGCTTACATCAACACAAGAATTTGAACGATATCAATTACATGAGAATAACGCATTAGACAAAGGATACCAGCAATTTGTTAAACCTCTTGCCAATTATATATTTTCAAACTTTTTACCTTCACATGCAGGGTTAGATTTTGGCAGCGGAAAAGATTCCTCTATTTCATATCTTTTAAAACAACAATCATACAACATAGTACAATATGACCCTTTTTTTAAACCTTATAACGAGTTATTGACATATTCATACGATTACATCATCTGTTGCGAAGTAATTGAACATTTTTACAATCCTGTAAAAGAGTTTACTTTACTATATTCTCTACTCAAAAATAATGGAACCATATTGTGTATGACCGATTTATATAATCCCTCAATTGACTTTGGTGCATGGTATTATAAAAACGATCCAACTCATGTAAGCATATTTTCAAAAAAAACATGTGAATGGATTGCTCATACCTATGGCTTTACACACTTTGAAATACAAAACAGAGTTATACTATTTTCAAAATAATATGTTAATATTACATTTTTAACTCCAAATCATGAAGTATTATTTGTAATATATCTTGGCGCGTTATTTTTTCAAGAACTTCATTTATAAACCCATCTAGTAATAAGCGTGTCGCTTCATTTGTATCAATTCCTCGAGCTCGCATATACCATAATGCTTCTTTATTAATTTGGCCGGTTGTACTACCATGATTACAACTTACATCGTCAGCATATATTTCTAATTGCGGTTTACTATGTATTTTTGCAGTAGTTGACAAAAGCATATTTTTATTACTTTGTGCAGCGCGTGTTTTTTGTGCATCTTGTGCCACATATATCAATCCCGAAAATACCCCTTGACCGTCGTCTTTGGCTAGCCCTTTCACTTGTTCATTTGTTTCGCACTCGGGAACATTGTGATAAATATTGGTATAGAGTTCTACATGCTCATCGTTGCAGGGAAACAATATTCCATATACATTGGTATTGGCTTGTGTGCCTTGTTTGTAAACCGACATATTTGTTCTATTATATGCTCCGCTTAAAGGATAGACATGCACTGAAGTTGTAGTTTGTTGCAATTGTAATACGGCAATACTTTGTAATACAGATGAACTATTATGCAATTTCTGAATATTTGTATATTCACATACAGAACCTGCATTGCAAATCAATTGAGTTCCGGTAAGCATAAGCGATTCTGCAGAATGAGCTTCGGAAACGATAATTTCTGTAATAGTACATTGCGCATTAGTTTCTACATGAATCGTATGTGATGCGGTACACAAGGTATGCGCTCCACTAACCACCGATAGTAATACAATATGACTTGATTTATCAGTATTTGCTATTCGAATATTAATCCCACGTTTGGCATTTGCAGTATGCACAATATCGAGCTGTGTAAGACTTTTGCTTTCGAATATTGGTTTATATTCCTGTGACGAAACACCTATAAAATCGCTAACAATAGAATGCTGCGATTCATATGAACCATTGTGAAATACTAACAACGAATCGTAATCTATTCCTTGTAATTGTTCCTTAATAAAATCAGAAGTCAATTGATAGGCAGTTGTAATATTCCATTGTTTTTCAAACCACTCTGTATGGGTAAAAAATTTCCAATCCTCAAGTTTTTTACTTGGGCGAGGCAATGCAGAAAATGCATGCAACACATGATCGCCACATTCTGCTATATATTGTTCTATGGTATGTGTCATAGGTATAGTGCTATAATATACAACATGTTACGATTTAGTAATCCAATCGTATCCTTTTTCTTCTAATTCCAATGCAAGACTTTTGTCTCCGGTTTTTATGATTTTTCCATCGAATAATATATGCACTACATCGGGTACAATATAATCAAGTAATCGTTGATAGTGCGTAATTACGATGTATGCATTGTCGGGGGTTTTGAGCTGATTTACCCCATCGGCTACTATACGCAAAGCATCAATGTCGAGTCCACTATCAGTTTCGTCCAATATTGC
The DNA here is from genome assembly GCA_029266015.1 of Bacteroidota bacterium. Taxonomy (GTDB): domain Bacteria; phylum Bacteroidota; class Bacteroidia; order Bacteroidales; family UBA1715; genus MWCJ01. The sequence continues at coordinate 3,622 of JAJUFK010000104.1, read as the reverse complement.
CAATTTTGGTTCTAGCATAGCCATCTGAAAAATATCATTTTTCTTTTTCTCACCTCCCGAAAATCCTTCATTTACCGAACGCCCGGTGAGTTTATCGGGTAAGCCAACCATTGCCCGTTTTTCTTTCATTTTTTTAAGAAATTCGGTAGGACTTGGCGGTTCGGTGCCTTGATATTTGTGCTTAGCTTCTATGGCTGCTTTCATAAAATTGGTCATACTCACACCCGGAATTTCTACCGGATATTGAAATGCCATAAATATTCCTTCGCATGCACGTTCTTCGGGAGCAAGTTCAAGCAAATTTTTACCCATAAAGGTAATCTCACCTTGGGTAACTTCAAATATTTCGCGACCTGCCAATACGCTTGATAATGTGCTTTTCCCGGAGCCATTTGGTCCCATTATAGCATGAACTTCACCTGGTTTTACGTGTAAATCTATACCTTTTAGTATTTCTTTACCATCTATGGCTGCATGTAAATTTTGTATATGTAACATGTGTCTTTATTTTTTAAATCAATTATGTAAAACGCTTTCGTATTTTTTTAGTAATTTTTGTATTTTATTTTTTCCTCCCACGGACTGATACATATATATATCTTCCAATATAGCAGCAAATTCGGGTATAATATCGGGTTCCTTTTTTGCTATATTTTCTATAATAGTCATAGCATGTACTTTAATAGCTACGGGCAATGTATTGTTGGGTAAGACCGATAAACAAAAATCGAGTAACGTGCCTAAATCATTGTCGTGAGTAGGTTTACATATAGTAAACCAACGCAATATTTCGCGGGTTTGCCCGGTATGCGTGGTATGAGGTAAAAAAGCAATAGCTTGTGAAATATATGGACAAATAGCTGAACTATTGCGATACAATAATTTTGTAATTACCCAACACGAAAGCCGTGCTTGAGGTTGCCGTTGCGACAATGCCACCGACATTACATAATCCAACGGGTACACATTGCGTTCAACAGCATCTATCATATCATTCATATTAAACTCTATATGTGATACTAGTTTGCTATATGTTTCAGTATCTATATATTTCATTTTAATATATCACAAATAAACATATATTAACCAACACTACCTTCCATAGAAATAGCAATTAATTTGTGTGCTTCTATGGCAAATTCCATTGGCAACTGGCTGAGTACTTCTTTTGCAAATCCATTAACAATAAGACTTACGGCATCTTCGGTGCTTAGACCACGCTGGTTGCAATAAAAAATCTGGTCGTCGGCAATTTTCGAAGTGGTAGCCTCATGTTCTACTGTGGCAGTATTGTTTTGCACATCAATATACGGAAACGTATTGGCTGAACAAGTAGAACCTATAAGCAACGAGTCGCACTGCGAAAAATTACGAGCATTGTCGGCAGATTTTGCCATACGTACCAGTCCGCGATACGAATTGCTACTATGTCCCAACGAAATACCTTTCGACACAATTGTACTCCGCGTATTTTTGCCAAGATGTATCATTTTGGTACCGGTATCGGCTTGTTGGTAATTGTTAGTTACTGCCACCGAATAAAATTCAGACACCGAATTATCACCCTTTAAAATAGTACTTGGATACTTCCACGTAAGAGCCGAACCGGTTTCAACTTGCGTCCACGAAATTTTGGAGCTATTGCCTTTGCACAATCCTCGTTTGGTTACAAAATTATAAATACCTCCTTTGCCTTCTTTATCGCCCGGATACCAGTTTTGCACGGTAGAATATTTAATTTCGGCATTGTCGAGCGCAATAAGCTCTACAACGGCAGCATGCAGCTGATTTTCGTCGCGCATAGGAGCAGTACAGCCTTCGAGATAACTTACATATGCACCTTCTTCGGCAATTATGAGAGTACGTTCAAACTGTCCGGTATTTATAGCATTGATACGGAAATACGTTGATAGTTCCATAGGGCAACGAACCCCTTTGGGAATATACACAAACGAACCATCGCTAAATACCGCCGAATTGAGCGACGCATAATAATTGTCGGTATACGGCACTACCGAGCCCAAATATTTTTGCACTAAATCCGGATATTCGCGAGCAGCTTCACTAAATGAACAGAAAATTATTCCTTTTTCTTGTAATTGTTCACGAAATTGAGTGTGCACCGATACGCTATCAAACACGGCATCTACGGCAACTCCCGACAAAATTTTTTGTTCTTCGAGCGGAATTCCTAATTTATTAAATGTTGCCAATATTTCAGGGTCAACCTCATCAAGACTTTCATATTTTGGTTTATTACTTGGTTGAGCGTAATAACTTATACTTTGAAAATCAGGCATTGGAAACGATATATGAGCCCATTTTGGATGCTCCATAGTAAGCCAATGACGATAGGCTTTAAGCCGCCATTCTAACAAAAATTTGGGTTCTTCTTTTACTGCTGAAATACGACGAATAATATCTTCATTTAAACCCGGCGGAAATATATCGGTTTCAACATTAGAACTAAATCCATACTTATAATCCTTGTGTTGTAAATCGTCAAGTATTTCTTTATCTTTCGAATATTCTTCCATGTATTTTTAAGTTTTGTATTATGTTAGACTATTACAAAAGTCAAAATTTACACAATACATCATTTTATTCCATTAATGCCCCAAAATCTATAGCATGTTCTTGCTCAAATATTTCAGTTATTGTATTGTTTGTACATTGTAATGTGCGTCCGGTATATTTTTTTACTAACTGATAATTATGCGTAACAACAAACATAGCACAACCCGATTGAGCAATAGAATGCAAGAGTTTAAAAATTTCGTCGGAACTATCAGGGTCAAGATTACCTGTAGGTTCGTCGGCCAATATAATTTCGGGTTTGTTGAGCAATGCACGAGCTATTACAACGCGCTGTTGTTCGCCACCGGAAAGTTGATGAAGCATTTTATACTCCTTGTCAAACAATCCAACTTGTGTAAGCACTTCATTTATTCGCTCTTGCATTTCAATGGGTTTGGTCCAACCGGTTGCCTTAAGTACAAATAACAAATTTTCATGTACATTACGATCGGGCAATAATTGAAAATCTTGAAATATTACTGAAACTTTTCTGCGAAGAAACGGTATTTTAGATTTTTTAATTTCATTCATATCATAATCGGCTACTAAAACTTTGCCCGCCAAAGGTGGAATTTCTGCATACATTGTTTTAAGCAAACTCGACTTGCCTGCAGCAGTTTTACCAATAAGATATACCAATTCACCTTGTTGTACAGTAAAACTGACATGTTCCAAAACCGGTTCTTGTATATTATACCCTACTGATACATCATCAAAATATATTTTTATATCCATTCCTGATTGTATTTTATAATAAGCAACAAATATACTATTATTCAAGTATAATTCTATAAGTAAATTAACGGAAAGTTTTTCTATACAAGTACTTAATAGATACATATCTAATTAGTATCATATCTATATTCTATTTACTTATAATTACCATTGTTAATATCATAACTCATTAACCCGTTGTGCATTTAGGCAATATTTATTTTAAGATTATTTGAATTTCTATTAAAAACAAATTTGTTTATTCCCTGAATAACAGTAAGAGCAGTGATTTTAGATAATATTCTTGTTTTGAACCCCTCAAAAGATTTAG
>JAJUFK010000165.1 GCA_029266015.1 Bacteroidota bacterium | reverse complement strand
TGGCATATATGTATTGGAAAGAAACCGGTGATATTTATGTATGGAAGGGAATAGCACAAGATGCTCTTATTATGAATATTGACGATTTATTATGTGTGGGAGCTACAGATAATATACTTGTTTCATCTACAATAGGAAGGAATAAACAACTTATTCCGGGCGAAGTAATTTCTGCTATTATAAATGGTACCGATGAATTGCTTGCTGAATTGCGTTCTATGGGAATAGGGGTATATGCTACAGGTGGAGAAACTGCCGATGTGGGTGATTTAGTAAGAACAATCATAGTAGACAGTACAGTTACTTGTAGAATGAAACGAAGCGATGTAGTTGATAATGCTCGTATACAACCCGGTGATGTAATAGTTGGATTAGCTTCGTTTGGTAAAGCATCGTACGAAAAAGAATATAATGGTGGAATGGGAAGTAATGGGCTAACTTCGGCTCGTCATGATGTATTTGCAAAATATTTGGCTCATAAATATCCCGAAAGCTATGATGCTGCTGTGCCATATGATTTAGTATATTCCGGAAGTTTAGGAATAACAGATTCTGTCCCAGGTTCACCATTGAATGCCGGAAAATTAGTGTTGTCTCCTACTCGAACGTATGCCCCGGTTATAAAACAAGTGCTTGATTCTATGCGTGAACATATTCATGGTATGGTTCATTGTTCGGGCGGAGCTCAAACTAAGGTGTTACACTTTGTAAAACAAGTGCATGTAATTAAAGATAATTTATTTCCAATTCCTCCTTTATTTAGAACTATTCAAGAGCAAAGTGGTACCACTTGGAAAGAAATGTATAAGGTGTTTAATATGGGGCATCGTATGGAATTATATGTAAATCAGCAATTAGCTCAAACAATTATCGACATTTCACATTCTTTTGGAATTGATGCACAAATCATAGGTAGAGTAGAAGCTTCTGAAACAACTCAATTAACAATACAAAGTGAATACGGTGAATTTTTGTATTCATAAAAAAACATTCGTTACATGATAGAATTATTATTAAAAGCATTTGGAATAGTTGTTATAACTATGGTTTTAGTAAGACTTATTTCTCGATATATACTTCCATGGTTTGTTAAAACCTTTTTTCCAAATAAATATGAATCTTTTAAAAAGGAATATTTAGACTCCAACGAATAATGCGAACATTTCTCCGAAATAGTTTATATTCCATATTGGGATTATCTGCGTATCTAAGACTTATTAGTTTTTTATATATTACCGCAATTCGTTGTGGATTATGGAAATCGAAATATTCTGAATTATATTTTTTACGAAACATTGTTAAACCTGGTGATACGTGTATAGATATAGGAGCTAATTTAGGATATTATTCTACACAATTAGCATCAATAGTTGGCTCAAGTGGTAGAGTTTATGCTGTAGAGCCTATACCGTTGTTTGGTCAAATTTGGAAAAAAAACTGTAAGCCACATGTAAATAAGCAATTAATATTGTTCCCTTATGCGTTGGGAGCTCAAACTGATGTAGTACGTATGGGTATTCCAAAATATCATGGTCGTGTTCATCATGGAATGACTAAGATTACTAATACTTCTCATGAAGAATACGTTGAATTTTTTGATGTTGAAATGCGAAACCCCGATGAATTATTTTCTGGTATACTAAACATACAATTTATAAAATGTGATGTAGAAGGATATGAATCTGTTGTGTTTACTAATTGTATACAAATATTGCAAAAACACAAACCAATTATACAAACAGAGTTAAGCGGTACTCAAAATCGTATAGAAGTAATCCAATTATTAGAATCGTTAGGATATACTATGTATGTTCTTCGCTCTCATGCATTAGTAGAAGTGTCATTATCGGAGGCATTAGAACTTTCACAAGATTTTTATTTTATTCACAATAAATAAAAATTATTTTTTTGAATTTCTTTTATTCAAAACTTTTAAGCTATACATAATTTTAATATAGGGATAAATACATATTTTTTGTCTTTTCTCAAAAGAATGAAATACAATCAATACATGTTTTGATGTAAATATTTGATATACAATAGCGAAGAGTGTGTGTAAAAAATGCATTGTTTCGGTATTTAGTTTCCAAAAAAATGTGTATTTTTGTGAACTTATTGAGAAATGTAATATAGAAAATAAATATTTTGTAAATAATTTTTGAATTAAATCTATAGGTATGAAACAGGGAAATGTACAAAAGCATCTAAATCGCCAACGCGGTTTAATTACACGAGTAGCATTGCTTATAGCAATGGTATCGTTGTTTGTAACGGTAGGTTTTGCACAGCGAAATTATCCGTTTCCACAAAATTACAAGTATCCGTATGGTCAAATTTATACGGGAACCGATGTGCAAACAAAAATTCAAAGTTTGTACAATGCATGGAAAACTACATATTATGTAGAAGGAACTATGACCGGAGGTCCACAAAGTGGTAAAGCTGCTGCTCGTATTAAATTCCTTCAACCGGGGCAAGACGGTTCACTTACAGTGTCTGAAGGTATTGCATATGGTATGCTTATAACCGTATATATGGACAATGCTACCAATAATACGCAAAGTATGTTTAACCGTTTATGGACATATTACTTAGGCAATGTTAATGGAAACGGTTTGATGAACTGGAAAGTGAGTGGGTTTACCGGTCAAGTAGCTCCGGGAACCGGAAATGCTAACGGTGCTACCGATGCTGATATTGACGTTGCTAATGCCTTATTAATGGCTCATAAACAATGGGGTAGTGCTGGTACAGTAAATTATTTGCAAGCTGCTAAAACCTTAATCAATGCTATTTATACATTTGAAGTTGACGGAAATAAATTATTAAAACCCGGAGATGCTTTTAACGACTATGCAAACCCTTGTTATTATATAACCAATTCTACTACATTGTTTGGTAAAGTTGAGGTTTCTGAGGGTTGGCAAGGTTCTGACAGATGGCAAGCTGTAAATACAGCGTGTTATACGTTAATGAAAGCTTCACGAAATGCAACTACAGGTTTAGTTCCTGACTGGTGCCAAACACCAAGTGGTGCTCTTATTAATGGTATAATTAATGATAAATTTGAATCATATTTCTTATACGATGCTATACGCATTCCCTGGCGTATGGCTCATGCGTATGCGTGGTATGGTCATGCTGATGCAAAAGATATTGCTTCAAAAATTACAACATGGGCACAAACAAATTATAATGACCCTGCTACTATATGGGATGGTTACTTATTAAATGGTAATGTATTTAATAACCCTACCGGTAATCCAAATTTTGCAAACTTAGGTAAAAACCATAACCCTTGTTTCTCTGGCGGTTTAAGTGTGGGTGCTACTGTTGATGCTTCTTTTAGTTCGTACATGGCAAAATGTTGGAACGTAGGTAGTGCAACCGATAACTATGGTGCTTACTATACACATACCACACAATTATTATATATGATGTTTTTAACCGGTAATATGCCTAACTTTTGGGATATGAAACCAGTACCGGTAGCTGCCGAAACCAATGCGAATGGTAATGCAATATATGTTGATTTTAGTAAATCATTATCAACCACAACCTCTACAACCGGTTGGACTGTACAAACATTTGCTGACGAAGCCGATGTGACACCTACTGCGGTTACAGTTTCTTCACTTTCTGTATTAGACAAACGTGTTACTTTAAATTTATCTGCTGATATTGCAGAGCCATTTATTAAAATTTCATATAATGGTACTACTATCAAATCAAGTGCTGATAATTTAACTGCCGATGCATTTTCTAATATGCTTGTTACCAATAAAATTACCAATATGGAGCCATATCCAGTTTTACGTATGACTGATATTGTTGGTACTATGGTAAAAATTCAGTGGAGTAAAGAAATTAATCCATCGTCTATCAATGGTGGTTTTTCGGTTAAAATAAACGGTACTGCAGTGACAGTAGGAACGCCAACATTAGATTCTGAAGATCCTACTATAGTAAACATACCGTTAACAGGAACGTTAATTACCTCTGCTGCTGATGTGGTAACGGTAAGTTTTACCGGTGGTTCTATTACAGGACTTACCAGTACTAAAACAGCTAAAGCATTTACCGATGCTCCGGTGCAAAATTTTTACTTAAACGTAACTTGTTACACAATTACCGATTTTGATGCGAATTTGAATGTTACGTTTGCATCATGGGTTACCGGCGTATGGAACTCTGCAGCTACTGACCCTGCTGGTGGTACAAATAAAGTTGGTTTTTTTAATGGTGATAATACAACAGCATATATATCTACCAAAGCAACAGTATCTGCTGCAAATAAAGCTGCATTTGGTGCTGCTTTATATACCCCGGGTTCACGATTCAAGGCCAAATTGTATGCAAAATCGGGTACGTTTGCTACCGGTGAACAAATTAAAATAGTGTTTGCACATGCTGCATTAGCTGATGCAGGTTCATATTATGACCCAAATCAGGTGCAATTTTTAATTACACCACCTTCATATAATGCATGGTTTGAAGTTGATTTGCCAATCAATGGTGTAGTTGACAATGCTTATGACTTTATTCAAATGACGGGTTCCAATGTTGATAAAACAGGGAACAAAACAAATGCTGATTTCTATATAGATAATATGCAAATTTGTCCTGCGCCTCCAACAGTTTCGTATGTTACCGGTCGCACATCATATGATGGTGGTACTATAGAAGTTCGTTTTTCTACCGCAATGAAGGTTCCTACAAGTGCAAGCGAAATTTCTGTCACTGTTGATGGTATATCTCAAACGGTTACATCAATTGCTGCTAAACAAGGTGATGCAACAGTGTTGGTATTAACATTGGCTACACCAATCAATGACCCTGAAGCTGTAATCACTGTAAGTGGAGGTTCATCTGCAGGATTAAAAGCAGTAGATGGTCGTATGGCTGATTATTTCTATATGGCTCCTGTTGTAAATCTTGTTGGTATTTCGGTAACTACAGGATGGCGTGATAACTTTAATTCAACTACTGACTATATTACAGCAAATATTGGTGTAGGAACTGCATGGGCAACGCCAGCACCGCAAGAAATTGCAACCGGTGATGGATACTATAAAATAGTAGGTAATGGTTCTGCAGCTTGGTCTTCTGTTGATATTACAACATGGGTAAACCAAGCTAATGCTAATAAAGAAGTAATGGATTTAAGCGGTAGAGAAAAAGTTGAAATTCGCTATCGTATTCCAACAGGTAATACAAGCACAACATTGTATATGCGTGTTGATATGAAAGATAAAGCTAATGGAACAGCATCTGATGCTATGGCATTTATTCCATTAACAATATCTACAACATGGCAAACAAAAACAATTGATATGAGTGCATATTTTGTGAAAAAATATGGAGTTAGCGAACCAATTGTTGTTGATAGATCGAATATTTATCAAGTAATGTTTTACTTCATAGAAAAAGAAGGTACTGCTGCAAATAACTATGTGCCTACTAACTTCAAAGGTACTATAGAATTTGATTATATATCAATAGGTTCTGCATTAATATTAACCGTGCCTACTACAACAATCAATGAAGGCCAAACATTATCAGCAACAAGTAGTGCAACGGGTAAAATTTATATAGTGCCTAATAATACACCACCTGTATTAACAGCATTACAAGATTCGGTATTTGCAAGAAGAGGTAAAGTTGTAGATGTAACTGCAAATGTTGCTGCAAGTAT
>JAJUFK010000170.1 GCA_029266015.1 Bacteroidota bacterium | reverse complement strand
AGTCGTTCCAGTTGTCGGCTGTTGTGCCAGGGAAATGTTTTTGCACAAAAATTTTTGTTGCCTCACTCGGGTTTATTTTTCCTGAGTTTTTGAGTGGCGACGGGCTGAACGGCAAAAAATTTGAAAAAGTATTGTTACATGATGTAGTACAAGATGTTGGATTTGCAATAGAAATGTATCAACAGGCATTACAAATTGGTGATAATAAGTTTGCAACAAAAATTGCTCATATGTGTACATTGTTTATTGAAGATTATTTTTCATTTACTCGACAAATTTCGGTATGTTTGCCTCAAGAATTTCAAGTAAACAATATGTGGGTAATGCAACTGCAAAGTAATTTAGCATACGTGGCGTATTGGTATAATTATATGAAATACAATATAGTACAAGAGCAAAAACAACAATTGTAATAATATAGATGAAGCAACCATTGTTACATATTAATAAACCGCAACCACCGCTTATTATAGAAAAGTTATTTTCTCGCGTGTTTTGGCGTATTCCGCAAGAGCAAAAAACGGTATATCTTACCTTTGACGATGGTCCGGTTCCTATTTATACTCCCTGGGTACTTGATGTGTTAGATACATATAAAGTGCCTGCTACTTTCTTTTGTGTTGGAGAAAATGCACAAACATATCCTGATATATTTAGTGAAATTCAGAAACGCGGACATGCAATAGGCTCTCATACATATAACCATTTAAATGGTTGGAAAACAGCGAATGCATTGTATTTTGAAAATGTATGCAAAGCAGCACAAATTGTAGAATCAAAATTGTTTAGACCACCCTATGGAAGAATAACTCTTAAACAAGCTCGTGTTCTATCAGAAAAACTTACCATAATAATGTGGGATGTTTTATCGAAAGATTATGATCAAACCATAGATGGAGAAACTTGTTTTGACAATATAAAAAATTATGTAAGCAATGGTTCAATTATAGTTTTTCATGACTCACCTAAGGCTTTTAAAAATCTTGAATATGCATTGCCTAAAACTATTGAATGGCTGCAGAATGAAGGATATAAATGTGCTAAATTACATGTGGATTAATTATGAAACTGTCTATTGTAATAGTAAATTATAATGTAAAATATATACTCGAACAATGCTTACATTCGGTGTTTGCTGCAATTCAAAATATTGAAGCTGAAGTATTTGTGGTTGACAACAATTCTGTTGACGGTTCGTGTATAATGATTAGAGAAAAATTCCCATGGGTGCATTTAATTGAAAATAAAGAAAATGTGGGATTTTCAAAAGCAAATAATCAAGCTATTCGTATTTCAAAAGGAGAATATATTCTTTTACTTAATCCTGATACTGTTGTAGAAGAAGATACGTTTACCAAAACAGTTGCATTTATGGATGAACATCCGCAGGGTGGAGGGTTAGGTGTTGCAATGATTGATGGTAAAGGAAAATTTTTGCCTGAATCAAAACGTGGGTTACCTACTTTGTCAGTTTCTTTTTATAAAATGTTTGGATTCCATAAAGTATTTCCTCACTCTAAACGGTTCAATTATTATTATTTAGGGCATTTATCAAACAATGAAGTGCATGAAATTGAAATACTTTCAGGAGCATTTATGTTAATGCGAAAATCTGTACTTGACAAGATTGGATTGCTTGATGAAGAATATTTTATGTATGGAGAAGATATTGATTTGTCATACAGAATAATAAAAGCAGGATATAAAAATTATTATTATCCGCACACCACTATAATTCATTACAAAGGAGAAAGTACAAAAAAAGCAAGTTTTAAATATGTAATGGTTTTTTACAAAGCAATGGAGATTTTTGCTCGTAAGCAATTGCATATGAAAAAATATAGCTTATATTCATTGTTTATTCATATAGCTATATGGGCACGAGCTCTTATTGCTCTTGTTTCACGAATTATTAAAAAAGTACTGTTCCCGATTATTGATACATTTGTAATATATGCTGGATTTTTTACAACAGCACATTTGTGGGCATCGCATCATTTTGGCCCAAACGCTATGTATCCTATTCAATTTTTTACAATTATAGCACCATTATTTACATTGCTTTGGGTTATTGCAATCTACTTTTCATCAGGTTATGAACGTTCCGTAAAAATTGCTAATATTTTTAAAGGAATATTTGCAGGCTTTATTGCGATACTTATAGTATATGCATTATTCCCTGAGTCTTTACGGTATTCACGAGCATTAATTTTCTTTACTTGTATTTGGGGAATATTATTATTGCCTCTCATACGTGTTATTTTTCATGTTCTTAAAATTAGTAATTTTAGAATATTGATTCAAAAGAATAAACAAATAGTTTTGGTAGGTGATGAGCAAGAAAATACTCGAGTGTATAATTTTTTGAAACAAACAAATATACAAGTTCAAATAGTAGGATTTGTAAGTATAGATAATAAAGTGCATGATACACAATATTTAGGTACGCTAAATCAGTTACAAGAAATTGTAAATATATATGGAATAAACGAAATTATATTTTGTATGCGCGATGTAGGTGCAAGTAATATAATTAAGCATATGTTAGAATTTTCTGATTTACAGGTTGATTTTAAAATAGCACCCCCGGAATCATTTTCTGTTATTGGCAGTAATTCATCAAATACAACCGGTGAATTATATACTATAGAACTTAATTCTGTTGCAAAAGGATTAAATAAAAAGAAAAAACGAATGTTTGATATTGTAACATCTCTGATGTTAATACTAGGAAGTATATTTCTTTGTTGGTTTGTAAAACATAAACAGAAGTTTATAAAACATTGTTTTGAAGTATTATTAGGTTCAAAAACGTGGGTGGGGTATGCACCTCAATTACAAGAATTACAAAAAAGTTTACCAAAATTAAAGCCCGGAATTGTATACCCGGGAATGCAATTATATACAAATAATATTCAAATTTTAGAACAAGCTCATATTGTATATGTTAAAGATTATAAAATGAGAAATGATGCTTTAATTGTAATAGCTTGTTTTAATCAGTTAGGTAACTAAAAAAATATGAAAAAAAGAATAGTTTTCATAGTAGGATGTATTGTAATGACATCATTTGCGTTTTCGCAACAAAAAATGTATTATAAATCTACATTTTCAGGAAATGTTGGGTTAAGTTTTGTTGGATTAGGGGTCAATCTTATTTCAAAACAAACTATTAATACTATTGGATCTGTTGAATTGATTGCAAGGCCAATGTGGCAAGGTTCATATCATTATTTTTTTAAAAAATGGTTTTCTTTGGGTATAGCATATTCTTCGCAACAAATAATTGGTACTGTATATGATTATGAATATTATAATAATAACGTATTAGAATATATTGATTTTAATGTTGTAGTAAAGCGTTCTAAAATTGGTGTATACCCCATGTTTCATTATGGTAAATCGGCTCATAAAGATATGTATTCCGGATTTAACATAGGAGTATTACATAATAAAGCAACTTTGAATACTGAATTTGCAGGAGTAATTACAAAAGATTTGTTCAGTTTTAATATGGGGGCACGTCCTTCAATGCAACTATTGTTGTATGGTATACGTTACTACATCAATAAAAATGTAGGGTTTAATTTTGAAGTAGGTTTAGGAGCTCCTTTTTTTTGTAATACCGGCTTCCAGATTCGATTATAGAATTAGCAGATGCTCTAATTAATTCATTTCGCTCCCTTGTTACTTAAGTATACTTAACTTTTTTAATAATCGAAGTATACATGTAACTGAGGAATCTTTTAATGCATTAATACAAGTTTTACAATTCCTTTTCGAGGAGTAGAGATATTAATTCTTTCTTTTTTAGATTAGCTAAAATTTATGCTTAAAATATCAAATCCACAAATTTTCAACTTGATTCCCAGATACATAATAGTAATTAAAAAAGTGTTGCAAAAAAAAAGGAGCCTCTTCGACTCCTTTGCTCCTCAAACTGGACTTGAACCAGTGACCCTCTGATTAACAGTCAGATGCTCTAACCAACTGAGCTATTGAGGAATATAAATTGTAAAGCCAACTAATAGTTGGCTTTGTGGGCGAAGAGGGATTCGAACCCCCGACCCTCTGGGTGTAAACCAGATGCTCTGAACCAGCTGAGCTATTCGCCCGTGCGTTTTTAAAATGCGATGCAAAGATACTTGTTTTTTAATTTCGTGCAAATTTTTTTAATTTTTTTTTCTTTCTTTTTTTGAAAGATACAAAATAAAATCGGCAACCACAAATGTACTGCCACCTATATATAAAACACTTTTATTTGTAATTCGTTGAACAGCTGTTTGATATGCTTTTTTTACAGAATGGTATGTGGTATATGACAAAGAGTTATTTTTAAAAAAATCAGCTAATTTTTGTACATCCATCCCTCGTTCTATAGATGGTTTTGTAATATAATAATGAGCGTTGTGAGGCAATAGATTCATAATAGATTCTACATCTTTATCATTTACCATTCCCCATATTATATGAATATCGGAATAATTTAGTGAGAGTAATTGTTTCATTGTTTCTGCAATACCAGCATAATTATGAGCCGTATCGCAAACAATTAATGGTTTTGATTGGATAATTTGCCATCTGCCTTGTAAGTTGGTGTTTTGTATAGTGTTGGCAATGCCTTTGACAATGTGTTTTTTATGAATTTTTGAAAAGGAATTTCTGAGATTATGAATAGCAGCACATACTGTTTGTATATTTTTTTTTTGATATGAAGCAGTCAATGGTGATTGTAAATTTTTGTATAGTATTGTATCTTCTATAGAAATTGAAAAATGTGAATACCATGTTGACTCATTTTTTGAATGTAGTGTACATAATTTTTCAGCGTAGAGTAAAGTTGAATTATTTTGTTGAGCTTTTTTTATAAATACATGTTCAATATCTTTTTGATATTCTCCAATTATAATAGGTATGTTTGGTTTTATGATACCGGCTTTTTCAAGGGCAATTTTCTCTAATGTATTTCCTAATAACTGAGTATGATCAAAACTTATATTGGTAATAATTGAAAGAACAGGAACAATAATGTTTGTTGAATCAAGTCTTCCACCTAATCCTGTTTCAATAATTGCAATATCAACATTATGCGAGGCAAAATAATCAAAGCACAGAGCTACAGTAATTTCAAAAAATGAAGGCTGTATATTCTCAATAAAATCTTTGTATTTCTTTATAAAGGAACTTACTGTATGTTTAGAAATAGGAATACCATTTATTTGAATACGTTCTCTAAAGTCTATAAGATGAGGTGATGTATATAGGCCTGTTTTGTAACCCGCTTCTTGAAATATTGATGCACACATGTGAGAAACAGAACCTTTGCCATTAGTACCTGCAATATGAACACAACGCACATTTTTATGAGGATTTCCAATATAATTGAGTAAAACGATTATATTATCAAGATTTTCTTTATAAGCAGCTTGTCCTATTCTTTGATAACAAGGTAATTTATTATATATATAATCTAAAGT
>JAJUFK010000163.1 GCA_029266015.1 Bacteroidota bacterium | reverse complement strand
GAAAAATTCACAATTACAGAATTACAAACACTCTACGAACAAATACTTGATACAAAATTTGACAAACGAAACTTCAGAAAAAAATTAGCAAAAATGAATTTGCTTATTGACACTAACGAAAAACAACAAAATGTATCGCATCGTGCAGCTAAATTATATCGTTTCGACAAAAAGGTTTATGAATCTCTTATCAAAAAAGGATTTGTGTTTGATTTGTAATATTATTTTCTCCAAAAAGCAGGCGAAAACAATATTAAAACGGTAAATAATTCAAGTCGTCCGCATAACATCAAAAATGAGAGTAGGTATTTGCCTGAATTACAAATAAAGCCATAATTATCATATGGGCCAACTTTACCTATTCCCGGGCCAACATTCCCAATAGCTGAAGCTACAGCACCAAGCGAAGTTTCAAAATCATAATGCAAAAAAGACATAAGTAAAACTCCCATTACAAACACTATTATATAAATTACAATGAATGCAAGTACATTAGTAATTACTTTTTCAGGAACAGTAACATTATTTAATCGAACAGGAATGATTGCACTTGGATGCACCAATCGCTTCAACTCCAAATAACTATGTTTTGCAAGTATTACTATACGTACCACCTTCATACCACCACCGGTAGAACCTGCACTACCACCAAAAAAAAGCAACATAAAACATAACATAATTGCTGCTGCAGGCCATACTAAATAATTAGCTGACGCAAAACCGGTAGTAGTACATAATGAAACTACTTGAAATAAAGAATCTCGTATAATTTTCTCAATACCTACAATTGAATGATTTGCAACATACTGTTGATATCCTATAATACATGCTACAATACACGTAAATAAAATTATAATTAAAGTATAACTTCTAAATTCTTCATTATTCCATACTCGCTCAAATTTACCATGAAACGCAAAATATGATAAAGTAAAATTAACACCAGCTAAAAACATAAACGCAATAACGACATACTGAATATAGGGTGAAACATGAACCAAACTTGTATTATACGTTGAAAAACCTCCGGTAGCCATTGTAGTAAACGAATGATTTAAAGCATCAAAAAATGACATACCTCCAATCATGAGTAACAGTGTTTCTAATAGTGTAAATGACACATAAATTAGATACAAACGTTGGGCTGTATCTTTTACTTTAGGATGAATTTTATCTTTAGTTGGACCCGGTACTTCGGCAGCATATAATTGCATACCTCCAATTCCTAAAAGTGGTATAATAGCCAATGAAAGGACAATTATACCCATACCACCAAGCCACTGAGTTAGACTACGCCACAACAAGATATCTTTGGGCAATGCTTCTATATCAGATAATATAGATGCCCCTGTTGTAGTAAACCCTGACATTGATTCAAAAAATGCATCTGCAAAATTGGGCATAGAACCCGAAATTACATATGGCAGAGCTCCAAAAATTGAAAAAAATAACCAAGCAAATGTTACAATAATATAACCTTCTCGTTTTCCAATATCTTTTGGAGCGTTTTTAAATAAAGAATATAAAACTATTCCTATACTACCGGTAATACCACTTGCATACAAAATTGCTTTATAATTTTCATTATAATAAACAGTAGCAATTACACACAAAAATATAGCAATAGCTTCTACTATTGTAAAAATTCCAATTATCTGAAATATTATTTTAAAATTCAGTTTTTTCACCGGCTTTATTCACTTTCAAAGTATTTTTTTACATCGCCTATGGCATTTGGCATTGAAAATACTAATACTTTATCTCCATTTTTTATTTGAGTGTTCCCTTTTGGAATAAAAGCATCTTTACCTCGCACAACACCTCCTATAACAGCAGCTCTCGGAAAATCAAGAAATTTTAATTGTTGTTCAGTAATTTTCATTCCCGGTTTTATATAAATTTCAAGCACTTGAGCTTCTGTTTCTGTAAGATAACGCGACGATGTAATTGCAGTTTTTTCGCCCAATGTATATTTATGAATACTATTGGCAGCAATGGTTTTTTTATTTATTACCGTATCTATTCCCATATCACGGGCCAAAGCAATATAATCAAAGTTTTCAATCTCAGCAATTGTACGCTTTACACCAACACTTTTTGCTAAATAACACGATAAAATATTTGTTTCGGAATTACCCGTTGTAGCAATAAACACATCGGTATTTCTAATGCCTTCTTCTACCAGCAAATCGGTACTTCTGCCATCTCCATTTATTACAAGCACATTGGTAAGTTCATTTGCTATAATTTTTGCCCGTTGTTCATTTAATTCTATAAGCTTTACATCAAATAAATTTTGTAAATATTTAGCAGTAGCGCGTCCTGTTCTACTTGCACCTAAAATCATGATGTTATTAACCGCAAATTTCTTACGTCCAAAAGTTTCCAACATAGATTTTGAACCTTTTTTATTGCTTATAATGTACAATATATCATGTGGAAGACAAACATCATCACCACGAGGAATCATTGTAGAAAAATCTCGTTTTATCATAATAATACGAAAATTCTCTAAATCTTCCTGCAATGCCACTATTTCATGCAAATATTTACCTATTACCGGTGAATCTTCTTCGATTTTTAAAACAAATAATGATAATAATCCATCGGCAAAATCAAAAAATTCTCGTGTAGCTGTTTGCTGAACAAATTTAGCTATTTCACGTGCAGCAAGTGCTTGCGGATAAATTATAGAATCTATGCCTATTTCATTGAACAACCTCATATTTTTTTCTTCGAGCAATTGAGGATCGCGTACACGTGCAATTGTTTTTTTTGCACCCATTTTTTTTGCTAGAACAGATGACGCCACATTCATTTCAGGGAAATGTGTAACAGCAATAAATAAATCGCACTCAGGAACTTTTGCTTCTTGCAATACCGAAATTGATAATGCTGAACCTTTGATTGTTAAAATATCTAAATGGCTGGCAAGATTTGACAATTCACCCTCTTCCACATCAATTACCGTAACATCATGAGCATCAAACGCGAGAATTTTTGATAGATGTTTCCCTACTTCGCCGGCACCGGCTATTGTTATTTTCATAGGACTATTTGCTTTATGATTCTTTATCTAATACAAAAGTATAGAAAAAAACATCTAAAAATTCTATTTTTAAGAGAAATATATTGTTTTCTATTGTTTTTGAGCAATTGCAAAAAAAACAGGAAAATGCTTATTTACATGCTCTTTGTAAATAGCATAAAATTCATGAATAGTTATTGTTTTTAATCTTACAGAAGTAAATATTTCTGTTACATGTTCCAAATCAAAACCAAAATGATGAATAGTACTATCTAAATCTTTATGAAAAGTACCATCTTCTTTACATAAATCAATAAGAACCAAAAGGCCACCCGGTTTCAATGCATTATAACATTGTATAATAAATTCCTTTGTATTTTGAATATGATGCAATGTCATAGACGACATAATAAGATTATATGCATCTTTAGGTAACTCTTCCGTGTCTGCGTGATGTTTTAGTAATTGAACCTTGTGGGAATATAATGTTGGTATTTTTGATTGTAATACTGTAAGCATTCCATCAGAATTGTCCATTGCTGTAATGTGAGCAACCTTAGGAAGAATATATAACAATAAATTTCCGGTTCCTGCCCCATAATCTAACACATGCCAATTTGCATCACATCTAATATGTATATCAAACTCCTTTTCAATTGCTTTATGTAACAACTGTGTTGTAGGATTTGAATCCCATGTTTGAGCATTGGTATCAAAACGATTATTCATTATTTTTTTGAAATGCACAATTCTTTTTGTAATTGTAATATATCATTACCATACATAGCTATATATCCTAACTGTATAGCTTTTTGAATATCGGCACATGCTTCTTTAGTCAAACCTGTTGTGCTGTATACATAGGCTCTATTTCTATACGCATATGAATTTGAAGGATCGTAAGAAATAGAAGTAGTAATATCTTCTAAAGCATTGTCATACTTACCTAACTTATAATATGCATACCCTCTGTTGTTTAATGCATAAGCTTCACGAGGTTGTATTGTCAAGGCTTTATTCAAATATTCTATAGCCTTTTGAAATTCTTGTTTTTCAATCATAAAAAAACCGTAGTTTATTAAACCAGGTGTGTACTGAGGATTAATAGCAAGAATTTGTTGTAAATATAATGCCGCATCAGATTCTTTATCTAATTTCATAGCACATACCGACAGATTTGTGAGTAATTCCAAATTTTTTGCGTCGTATTCATATAATTCTTTTAAAAGTGTATAAGCTTTATCATATGCACTTGTATTAAGATACGCTTTACTTAGATTAATTCTATATACAGCTGTTGTTGAATCAAGATGAGTAATGAGTGATACTATTTTTTCATAATCAGGAATAGCTTTTGAATACAATTCTGCATTCATATAAATTTGAGCTCTCAGAGCATATGCTGGTATATGGGTACTATCTATTGCAATAGCCGATTGCAAATATTGAATGGTTTTTTCATAATCTTTCAGCTGGTACCAACATTTAGCCGCATGCATATAATATTTTGTATGAGCGGCACATTGTTGTATACACGTTTGAATTGTTTGTGCCGATTCTTTAATATTAGATGCATCAAATTGCTTTAAAGAACGCACATACAACGAATCACAATTTTGAGAAAATGCATTTGTACAAATAGTTATAACCAAAAAAGAATTGAGAATAAAACGATTCATACAACGATTTTTTTGTAAAAAACTTATACAAAATAAAGCAAATTAATTTGATAACGGATTGTAAAAAGAACGTAATTTTTTATTCTTTTTCTTCTTTTTAGTATTTTTACCATATTCAGTATTTTCGTACTTATCACGAGCTTTTTCCTGATTTTTCTGCAGTCTTCTATTTTGACTCGATGATTTACGCCGTGCCTTGGCTGTTTCCGGATTTATTGAATATGAAACTCGTTTTAAAAATGACCCTTGAATATTATGATTTACTTTATACGAATGACGTTCAGATTTTTTCATTCGTTTTACAGTACTCTTATTATTTACTTCACCACGAGTTTTTTTATAATGTTTTTCTTTTTTCCGTTCTTTTTTTGCAATAAGTTTTTGTTGTTCTTTTTTACTTAAATATGTAGTTTTATTTACACTACTTCTAAATAAATCTTCACGTGTTTTTGATTGTTTCGCACCTGATTTTTGTGCTTTAGGAGCTTTTACTTTTTCCTTTTTTGACGAAGCTTTTCTACCTGAACCGCCATCATCATCATCGTATTGAGCAAAGGCAGCATTACCAACAAACAACAACAAACCAAAAAGTAAAATAATACGAGACAATTTCATGCGTTAGTTAAAAATACTCAAACTTAATTAGAAAAACATTTTTTTAAAACTTGAAAGCAAAAGTAATTAAAAAGTTTTTATATTTTTACGGGTGTTTATAAGTTTTGAAAATATAACAACAATTACACGAAAATATCTTTTTAACTTATTTTAAGTCATTTATTTACAAAAAAAATTACATATATGAAATATTTGTTAATAATACTGTTTATATGTTGTTTACAACACAATAGCAACGCTCAAATTCAAGGTAATTCTGCAAGCATTCCCGAACAAACAAACAGTACCGATCCTTTATCAACTATTACAGTGAGTGTGTATTGGGTTCAAGATAGTTTACCATATACCATTTCCTGCTATCGTGTTCAAGGCAAAGATGCAATAATGTTGAAAACATCAAAATTTAGAGGATACACGATAGACTTTCAT
>JAJUFK010000266.1 GCA_029266015.1 Bacteroidota bacterium | reverse complement strand
ATATATTCTTTTTAACTAAAAACTTTATATTTGTTTAACAAGAATTTTATAGATATCATGAAACTAATATGTGTATTCATTTCTTTTACTATAACATTACATAGTATTGCTCAAAACAACAAAGATTTAGCATACGAAAAAGCAACTACTGCAATTAGTCTTATGGATAAAGGGATGTACAATGAAAGTATTGGAATTTTAAAAGAATCTCAAAAACTTGACCCTACTAATATTTTGTATTCTTATGAAATAGCGTATGCATACTATTGCATGAAAGAATACAAAAAAACAATTAAAATTCTGAAACCACACACAAATCATACAGACGCAAATGACCAATATTTTCAACTACTTGGTAATTGTTATGACTATATTGGAAAACCACAAAAAGCATTATTAGTATATAACTACGGATTAACTAAGTTTCCAAAATCAGGGAAATTATATTTAGAAAAAGGGAATGTGTATTGGGGACAACAACAATACAATAGGGCTCTAAAAATGTATGAAAGTGGTATTGAAGCAGATCCGTTTTTTCCATCAAATTATTATCGTGCCGCATTGTTGTATTGTAATTCTCAAAATCCGGTATGGGGCATGATTTATGGCGAAATTTTCATGAATCTTGAAACAAAAACAAAACGCACATCAGAAATAAGTAAATTATTATTTAAAACCTATACTAATCAAATCAGTTTTAATAAAGACAGTATTCTACAAGTATCATTTTGTAAAAACTTCTCAATTTCTGAAAATCAATTTGAAGATAGTTCAAAACATATAAAAATACCATTTTGCTCACTTTACGAAAGAACCATTCTTTCATCTCTTGATTCAAAAAAGAACATTGATATTCAACAATTACATACAATGCGACAAAATTTCATAAAACACTATTTTGAAAGCGACTTTCACTCAATATATCCGGTTGTATTGTTTGACTTTCAAAAAATGGTTTATGAAGCAGGTCATTTAGAAGCATATAATTATTGGATATTATCATTATACAACAAAGAGATTTTAACAAATTGGATTCAAGAAAATCAACAAAAATGGAACGAGTTTGAAATGTGGTTTAATCAGAATCATTTACCACTCAATTCCGAAAATGCATTTTATTCAAAAAAATATTAATTTCATAATCGGTAGACTGTATCTGAGTATTCTAAAACAAAAAAATTACGAAAAAAAACAGACATTACTTAATAATACGTTCTATATACACTTGTGAAGACATTTTAATCTCTATAAAATACATTGTTTTGGGCAATGAATTTAAAGAAAATGACATACATGTAGATGATTTCTTTGATTCAATTACTTCGCCGG
The DNA here is from genome assembly GCA_029266015.1 of Bacteroidota bacterium. Lineage (GTDB taxonomy): Bacteria > Bacteroidota > Bacteroidia > Bacteroidales > UBA1715 > MWCJ01. The sequence goes on along the minus strand of JAJUFK010000266.1, from coordinate 2,247 downwards.
TAACTGAATACAAAACACACTCATATATTGACATATTATCATTGATTGGACAAATAGTTACTAAATTACCATTTGAATAAAAATGGTATGGTTTTACAATTTCATTTGACACATTTGATGTTGATGTATGAGTCTGTGGAGGAGTAAAGCTTATAGTATTTGATTGAATGGAACAACCATATTCATCGGTAGATAAAACATAGAATTCTGCAGATATTAAAGGTTTTATAGTGACAGTTTGCATAGAATATGGGGTAGTATTGGCATACCAAGTAAACGAATATGACGATTGTACTTGCAATGTTGAATCTGTTTGATAACTAATAATAGGTTGCACCAACGGTTTTCCCCAATATACTATTCCACTACTTGTATCACTCATAGCACAACCTGTTTGTTGTTGATATACTTTATAAACAACAGGAGTATAATCATTTGATTTTTCTATTACTAATGTAGCCTTGTTTACTGTTTCATCATTATATATCCAATATACAGAACCATATGTATTGCTTAATAATACTTCGGGGTCAGCATCATTATAACAAACATACAAAGAATCATATAGAATTTTTGGTTTTGGTGTTTTTGATAATACAGCTACTTGTAAACTTGTTTTAGGTCCGTTGCCACACGAATTTGAACCATAAACTTCTATAGTCCCCGATTGAGCACTATTAGTAATATATAACGAAAGAGTGGTTGTGGTAAACGTTCCTGAAGTTCCCGGTAAAATTGTCCAATGTGGAACAGCTCCGGTATTTTGAATTGTAAACTGTGCATTTGTATGACCTTTACAAACTTCATCAGGACCTGTTAATTGATACTTTTCTGGCAATAATGATACCCACATTGGTAATTGAGCCTCAATACCATAACCATTTTCATTTTTCCCTCTTACACGTAAAATTCCATCTATTGGCAATGGGTTTATAACCAAAGAAATAAGAGTATCTGTAGTAATTTGTATAGTTCCGTTTGGTAATGTCCATTCATAAGAAGTTGCACCGGGAACTTTAGGTACTTTATATACTTGTTGAGAAGCTTCACATACTACATAATTTCCTACTATATATTGAGCAATATCAGGCAGCAAAGAAGATACATTGCAGCCATGAGCACGGCCAATTTCTAATGCTAACAACACATCAAAATCAACATGAGGTTTTATAGGTTCGCTTCGTGTTATTGCAGTGTTTGTAAAATACAATGTATCTGAATTTGTTCCTTTATATACCCATGTTTTAGTCCCTTGCAAATTAGGGACTGCCGATCTTATAATAAATTCATCTGATTTAGAAATAGTATTAGAATTGGTTACATAAACAGGAGTTATAAAATTTGCTAAATTTTGAGGTTCGGTAGGAACCCACTCTCCTATTGAAGGATAATATACCTCTATCCACGCATGAGCTCCTTTTTCTTGATTGAACCAACCGGAACCTTTACTATATGAATATTGAATATTTTGATTATTAACGCTATATCCGCTTATGTAGCGTGCCGGTATTCCTAAACTACGCAACAAAGCACACGATAAATTACTATACCCTTCGCACAATGCTGTTTTGTTGTGCAGAACAGATACAGCATCTTGAAGTTCATGATTAAAGGTATAATCATAGGAAATATTTAGTTTATTCCATAACACAATAGCTTCAACAAAATCTGCAATAGTTACACATTTTTCTGTTATTTGTTTAGCCAATGCTACTATTTCGGGATTTTGTGATTGAATAAGATTAGTTGACTGCAAATATTGAGTAATTGAATTGGGCAACGATTGAATAAAAGATTTTTGAAACGGACAATCTAAGAAACCTTGAAATGTTGTTTTATTTGCAATTTCATATGTATAGTTTATACCAAATTGAGCTTGTTGTATATTTTTTAATACAATAGTTTGTAAGGTGTTACCATACATATCGGTTTCTTCTTTAGCAATAGAATAAGTACAATTATATGGTACAATGAGTTGATTTAATACTGATTGAGAATATGATACAGAACTATGATTTACAATTTTATTATGTACAATAATAACACTATCAATATTTGAAAATTGCGGATATGACAATTCACTGGCAAATTGAACATTAAATGTATCTGATTCAAAATGCGTAGTAGAATTAAAATAATGCTGATAATAAACAACTTGCGAAAAAGATTGTATAGTACAAAACCAAAAAAAACAAATAAGTAATATCAAGTATTTCATTTTCTTTTCATTAAGAATAGTTAACGTTT
>JAJUFK010000414.1 GCA_029266015.1 Bacteroidota bacterium | reverse complement strand
CACTGCTGAAATAAACCCCAGAAGAGGATGGGGAAATGTGAACACCACCCTGAGTGTAGCATACAAAATCCATAAATCGGACAATCAATACTTGTATTCACGGTTCTTTAACGGTAAAGGCGACAGCTTACTCAACTACGAAGATTATTCCATTAACTTCCGCGTAGGTATTTGCATTAAAGGCGATTTCTACAGCGTGTATTGAAATTCACAGGTAATTTTCTCAAAGCACTTTTGCATTCAGCATATTCAAGCCGTTTGTGGATATGCCACAGTAAATCGATGTTGTGTTTTGCTGTATGCGGCATTTCATTGCCACGGCCCCATACTTTGATTAGTTGCCGAGCAATATAGAGATTATATCCGATGCTGCCAAAAAGCAGTTTCCAATTACTCGCAAAGCGAATGTTGTATATCCTGTTGCGCAGTGAATTCAAATGGCCTGTATCAATCATTTCCATCCGGCTCACGTTTGTATGATTTTATTTTACACTGATTTGTATTTATAAATTTCAAGAATTGCGCCGCAATCTCGCCGTGATAATGGTAAATGGGTGTAACCGCCTTGTACCGGTAAGGAATGAACTGAAACAATTGAGCGGCAACAAAACGTTTATCAATTGACACAAAGATATCTAACCGGATGTTGCCGCTCTGCTCTACTTTAACATCTTGCAAAGTAAAAAAATCCATTGTTTTGAAGTGTTCATGAAGCCTTTCAAAATCTCTTAAATCAAAGTAGGCAACTGCTTCGTTAACCACTCTATCTGCCGGAGCGTATATCATTTGCTTGCTTTTTACATACAGACGGTACATAACCAAAGCAAACGCTGTTGAAACACACAAAACAAACAACAAAATCAAAAATTCAAACAACGATTTCTCGTTTAACAACAGGTAAAGCAATAGCAAAAGGCTAAACAAGCCATAAGCCCATGAAAAAACCAACTTGTGGTTAGCCTGCTTTATCACTATATTTCTATACAAGGGTAAATACATTACCGCGTCCGGAGTCTGATTTTCCATAACTCATTATTGCAAAAATCGTAAAACATTCAAGAAAAAAGAAGGTAACCGACCAATAGTTACCTTCTAAAACAAACTACTCAAGTGCCTATTGGTTAGCAATAATCCTCACGGACATTTTTTCATTGTGCACATTGCTATGCTTAACTTTGCAAAGGTATTTTATCTGTACCTTCAACACAAGCTCTATTTTCCCTGAATAGTAGTTTAAAATTCTGTTTCTGAATATAATTCGCCCAATTGCCCCGAGCAATTTGAAATCTGCCACGAGCAGTTGAGCCAATTGCACCGAGCAATTGGAT
>JAJUFK010000393.1 GCA_029266015.1 Bacteroidota bacterium | reverse complement strand
TCTGCGATATTTATCTGTTTCCATATCGAAGGTACGATGACATTTTTTATATTTTTTTCCGCTGCCACACCAGCATGGGTCGTTTGGATCTAATTTCATTTCTGTAATCTCTTTTATTTATTTAAAACAAATACCCCTGTTTTGTAAATCTATCTTTTCCTAAATGTTTGTATGCCAAAGCAGTAACTTCTCTTCCTCGGGGAGTACGTTGCATAAATCCTTCTTTTATCAAAAATGGCTCATACACTTCTTCAATAGTTCCGGCATCTTCGCCCACGGCAGTAGCTATAGTATTTAAGCCAACCGGACCACCATTGAATTTTTCGATAATAGTACACAAAATTTTATTATCCATCTCGTCCAAGCCGTATGCATCAATATTGAGCGATTCGAGGGAATATTTGGTAATTTCTAAATCAATAGTACCACTACCTTTTACCTGTGCAAAATCACGAACTCTTCGTAATAATGCATTCGCAATACGCGGTGTTCCACGACTCCGCGAAGCGATTTCGTGAGCAGCTTTAGTTTCTATAGGAACATGTAAAATTTTAGCCGAACGCATAATAATATTTGCTAACAATTCTGCATCGTAATATTCTAACAAACACGTAATACCAAATCGCGCTCGTAAGGGGCTGGTGAGTAAGCCGGAACGAGTAGTTGCACCAACCAATGTAAACGGATTAAGCGTAAGTTGTACCGACCGAGCACTGGGACCTTTGTCTATCATTATGTCTATTCTAAAATCTTCCATAGCCGAATACAAATATTCTTCGACCACAGGCGATAAGCGATGAATTTCGTCGATAAACAACACATCGTTTTCTTCTAAATTGGTAAGTAAGCCTGCTAAGTCGCCGGGTTTATCGAGCACAGGACCCGAGGTAATTTTCATGTGTACCCCAAGTTCGTTGGCTATAATGTTCGACAAGGTAGTTTTTCCCAATCCCGGAGGTCCATGCAATAGTACATGATCCATAGCTTCGCCACGCATTTTTGCAGCTTGCACAAACACTTTCAAATTATCAACAACCTTGTTCTGACCTTTAAAATCAGAGAATTCGAGTGGACGCAATGCTCGCTCAAATTCTTTGTCGTTATTTGAAATATGTTCGGGATCTAAGTTTGAATTCATTACCACAATTATTTAATTACAAAAATAGGTTTTTTTGTGGTAATGAAGGATAATGGTTTAAAAAATTATAATACTCCCTATGTATAAGACAATTTAATTATCTTTTTTTTAGATATAATTTTCTTTATTTATAATCCAAATTTATATTTCTAGTTTGTTTCAAACGGAACATAACTTTTTGCTCATTATAAGGCAAAAAATTGAACTGAGAAAAAATACCATACACAGTATAATATCTTTTAAGCGTATATAATTCAGGCTAAATGATAAAGAATATTTTTAAAAAATTAAATATTTTTTTGAATTTAAAAAAATAATTATATTTTTACGGTTACATAATCAATAATAAAATTACAATTTTGAAAAGAAAGGAGGTCCGCGACAATATTCTTATTATATATAGATATGCATATAAGATATGCAACTATAAACATATCCCCTTAAAAAATTAATAAACATTTAAAATTTTAAACTATGAAATTCAAATCAAATCAAATCAAATCAATAATTTTTTCTAAAT
>JAJUFK010000049.1 GCA_029266015.1 Bacteroidota bacterium | reverse complement strand
ATAAGCACATCATGCATAAAATCTATTGACCAAGTATCATTTAGTTGATTGTGTAACCTCCCAAAAAACTGTCCAATTTAAAAATATAAAAAAAGTATTAATTTTATATATTACTTACATTTAGGAGCTTCAATAATTACCAAAAAAATTAAAATTCACATCCATGTTATTTTTTACAAAAAAAAATTGCATACCCACAACTAATTATATACTTTTGGCACTCATTTTTTAGTACTAATTTTAAAAAAATTAACAAAGCGTATGGCTCAATTGACTCCTCAAGATTATATGGCACGCGAAGACAAGTATGGTGCTCATAATTATCATCCGCTTCCGGTGGTGTTGGAAAAAGGCGAAGGTGTATATATGTGGGATGTAGAAGGTAAAAAATATTACGATTTTCTTTCGGCATATTCTGCAGTAAACCAAGGACACTGTCATCCTAAAATTATTAATGCACTTATAGAACAATCAAAAAAACTTACTCTTACATCACGAGCATTTTACAACAATGTATTGGGCGAATTTGAAGAGTATGTTACAAAATATTTCGGATACGACAAAGTATTACCTATGAATACCGGTGCCGAAGCCGATGAAACTGCATTGAAACTTGCACGCCGTTGGGGAGTTAAGAAAAAAGGAATTGCAAACGATGACGTAAAAATAATTTGTTGCGAAGGAAATTTTCATGGTCGTACTATTACTATAGTTTCTATGTCTAACGATCCTGATTCATTTGCAAACTATGGTCCTTTAACTCCGGGATTTATTCGCATACCGTACAACGATACCAAAGCATTGGAAGAAGTATTGGAAAAACATGGTAAAACTGTTGCTGGATTTCTTGTAGAACCTATTCAAGGTGAGGCAGGTGTATATGTCCCCGACAGTGGATTTTTGAAAAAATCATACGAATTGTGTAAAAAACACAATGTATTATTCATTGCCGACGAAGTACAAACAGGTTTGGCTCGTACCGGTAAAATGTTGGCTTGCGACCACGAAGGTGTTAGACCAGATATATTAATTTTAGGTAAAGCATTGAGTGGTGGCGTATTCCCCGTTTCATGTGCACTTGCCGACGACGAAATAATGTTGTGCATAAAACCCGGAGAACATGGCTCAACCTATGGCGGTAACCCAGTTGCAGGTAAAGTTGCAATAGCAGCGTTAGAAGTATTAAAAGAAGAAAATTTATGTGAAAATTCTGAACGATTAGGTGAAATTTTCCGAGCAGAATTAAATAAAATAAACCACCCAATGAAAAAAATTGTACGTGGTAAAGGATTATTGAATGCTATAGTTATAGAACCTCACAAAGGAAAAACAGCATGGGATTTTTGTTTGGCACTCAAAGAAAACGGTTTGCTTGCAAAACCTACCCACGAACATATCGTACGTTTTGCTCCACCACTTATCATAAACGAAGCTCAAATACGTGAATGTGTTGCAATAATTGAAAAAACATTTAATCAATTCTAAAAATCAATAACGGGAGTTAGCTATAACTCCCGTTATATATATAAACATCACAAAATTCACAAAAACAAAAAAAAAAGTGTTAAATAGTTTGGTTGTTACTTTAAAATTCCATTATTTTGCACCTCGATTTTAAAGAATGTTACAAAAATAAATAACAGAAATGTCAAGAGTTTGTCAAATAACAGGAAAAACAGCGATGTCAGGTCATAACGTATCGCATTCCAATACAAAAACTAAACGAGTTTTTGATGTGAATTTGTTCGATAAAAAATATTATTTAGCAGAAGAAGATCGTTGGGTAAACTTACGAGTATCAGCTAATGGTATTAGAACAATCAATAAAAAAGGCTTATTAAATGCGTTAAAAGACGCACAAGCAAAAGGATATATTAAATCTTTCTAATACAAGGAAACAATGGCAAAAAAAGGTAACAGAGTACAAGTTATTCTTGAGTGTACAGAGCACAAAGAAAGCGGAATGCCCGGAACATCGCGATATATTACAACTAAAAACCGTAAAAATGTACCGGATAGAATGGAATTGAAAAAATACAATCCCATATTAAGAAAAATGACTATTCACAGAGAAATTAAATAATTATATACTATGGCAAAGAAGGTTGTTGCATCGTTACAAAAAGGAGCCGGTAAAGAATTTACAAAAGTAGTTCGTTGTATAAAATCAGAAAAAACCGGAGCATACACATTCAAAGAAGAAATGGTGCCAAATGCAATGGTACAATCTGTATTGAGTAAATAATATTTTTTATCAAATAATTTAAAACCCTTATCAAAAGTTATTTGATAAGGGTTTTTTATTTTCAGAACTTCATTATCATTTTTGAAAAACAGTATTATTATAAATGATTCATAAATATTTCTATATTTGCAAATCATAGATTAATACTAAATAAAATTCAGAACAGTGGGCTTATTTGATTTTTTTAAAGGCGAAAAAAAAGAAATTTTAGATAAAGGGTTAGAAAAAACCAAAGAATCTGTTTTTAAAAAAATTACCAGAAGTATAGCCGGTAAATCTAAAGTAGATGATGAAGTACTTGACGAATTAGAAGAAATTCTTATAACCTCTGATGTTGGTGTTCAAACAACTATTAAAATAATTGAACGAATAGAAGCCCGTGTATCTCGCGATAAATTTTTAGGCACCAATGAACTTAATACAATTTTAAAAGAAGAAATTACTGCACTGCTTACTGAAAATACAAATGATATTTCAGATTCATTTGTTGAACACTTACCTAAACCATATGTAATAATGGTAGTAGGAGTAAATGGTGTTGGAAAAACTACTACAATTGGTAAATTAGCGCATAAATTTAAACAAGCAGGTAAAATTGTTTATTTAGGTGCTGCCGATACATTTAGAGCAGCGGCTGTTGACCAACTTACAATATGGGCCGAACGTGTACAAGTACCAATAGTAAAACAACAAATGGGTTCTGACCCTGCTTCGGTAGCTTATGATACCCTAAGTTCGGCCGTAGCAAACAATGCCGATGTAGTAATAATAGATACTGCAGGACGATTACACAACAAAGTAAACCTTATGAACGAATTATCAAAAATAAAACGTGTAATGCAAAAAATTGTTCCCAATGCTCCCCACGAAATCCTATTGGTTCTCGATGGTTCTACCGGGCAAAATGCATTTGAACAAGCAAAACAATTTACATTGGCAACCGAAGTAAATGCTTTAGCAATTACAAAATTAGACGGTACAGCTAAAGGTGGTGTTGTAATAGGAATTTCTGATCAATTCAAAATACCGGTAAAATATATTGGTGTTGGCGAAGGTATAAATGATTTACAATTTTTTAGAAAAAAAGAATTTGTTGATTCTATATTTGGTGAATAAAACAATTTTTATTATCAATACCTATACACCTCTTTCCTACTCTTAAATTCATCATATTTTTATATATATTATTTCATGCTCATAAAAAACATGTTACTATTGTTGAATTATGAAATTACCATATAAAAAAGTACTTTTGTAATCCAAATAAAACCAAATTGTATAATTTGGAACAACAAGGAATAATTATGTGTATTGATAAATCATACACTGTTTTGTGATTACATTTAAAAAAAATAAATACTACTGTAATGACACAATTACAAAAACAAATAATTAATTTAAACAATGTAACCATTCGTTTTACAGGAGATTCAGGCGATGGAATGCAATTAGTAGGTACATTGTTTTCAGACACTTCGGCATTATTCGGTAACGACGTTTCTACATTTCCCGATTACCCATCGGAAATACGTGCACCACAAGGAACTGTAGCAGGAGTTTCAGGTTTTCAGGTTCATATAGGGCACAACAAAATTCATACACCCGGTGACTATTGCGATGTATTGGTTGCTATGAATCCGGCAGCATTAAAAGCTAATTTAAAATGGGCAAAACGAGGTGCTACTATTATAGTAGATGCCGATACATTTGACGACAAACATCTGCAAAAAGCAGGATATGTAACCAATCCGTTAACCGACAATTCATTACAGCCATACAATCTTATTTGTGCTCCAATATCATCACAAACACATGCGTGCTTAAGCGATACACAACTCGACAATAAAAGCATAATGCGATGCAAAAACATGTTTGCATTAGGTATTACCTACAGTTTATTTAATAGACCATTTGAACATACCTTTACATATTTTGAAGAAAAATTTGCAAAATATCCTGCGTTAATTGAAGCAAACAAGAAAGTACTTCGCGAAGGATACATTTTTGCAGAAAACACACATGCTATGCCATCGGCAAGTATAGAACCTGCAAAAATAGAAAAAGGTAAATACAGAAATATGAACGGTAATACTGCTGTAGCGTGGGGACTTATGGCAGCTGCCGAAAAATCTCAATTGCCATTATTTTTAGGTTCATACCCTATTACTCCTGCTACCGATATTTTACAAGAATTAGCAAAACATAAAAATTTGGGAGTTAAAACCTTTCAAGCCGAAGATGAAATAGCCGGTATATGCACAGCTATAGGTGCAGCATATGCAGGTAATTTAGCTGTTACTACTACTTCAGGTCCCGGACTTGCTCTTAAAACAGAAGCTATAGGATTGGCTTGTATGATGGAAATACCCATTGTAATAGTAAATGTGCAACGAGGAGGACCGTCAACGGGATTACCTACCAAAACAGAACAAGCAGATTTAATGCAAGCTATTTATGGTAGAAACGGTGAAGCTCCTTGTATTGTAATAGCAGCCACTACTCCATCTGATTGCTTTTATTACGCATATATAGCAGCAAAATTAACATTAGAACACATGACTACGGTAATATTGTTAAACGACGGATTCTTAGCAAACGGTTCACAACCATGGAAAGTAATTACTATGAATGAATTACCTCCTATTACCCCTCGATTACAAACACAAAAATTATCGGAACATACACCTTTTATGCGTAATGATGATACATTGGCTCGCAATTGGGTTATACCGGGTACTCCCGAATTAATGCATAGAATTGGAAGTTTAGAAAAAGATTTTGTTACAGGACAAGCATCGCATGTGCCCGAAAATCATCATAAAATGGTAACTTTGCGAAAAGAAAAAGTTGAGAAAGTTGTACGTGTAATTCCTCCTTTACATACTGAAGGTGAAGAATATGGTGATTTATTAGTTGTAGGTTGGGGAGGCACATACGGACATTTATTATCGGCAGTTCAAGAATTATTACTCGAAGGCAAACATATTGCTTTAGCTCAGTTTAATTATATTTATCCATTACCTGCCAATACTAAAGAAGTATTTAAACGCTACAAAAAAATACTTGTATGCGAACTTAATTTAGGTCAGTTTGCAAATTACTTACGCATAGAATGTCAAGAATTTTCATATTTACAATACAACAAAGTTCAAGGATTACCTTTTACTGTTGAAGAAATTAAACGCGAGTGTTTAAAACATTTATAGCTTAAAACATGACACAAACATATACAGCTCAAGATTTAAAAAGTAGTGTAGAAGTAAAATGGTGTGCAGGTTGTGGCGACCATGCCGTTCTAAATGCATTACAAAAAGCAATGCCACAATGCGGTATTCCTATCGAAAATATTGTAGTAGTTTCGGGAATTGGTTGTTCATCGCGTTTACCGTATTATATGAATACATATGGCATGCATACTATTCATGGTAGAGCATCGGCTATAGCTTCGGGAGTTAAATCTGCAAATCCTCAATTAAGTGTATGGCAAATTACCGGTGATGGCGATTGTTTGGCTATTGGTGGAAATCATTTTATTCATGCCGTACGCAGAAATATTGATATTAATATTATATTATTCAATAACGAAATATATGGGTTAACCAAAGGACAATACTCTCCTACTACCAAACGTGGACAAGTAACTAAAACTTCACCTATGGGAACAATAGAAACACCTTTTAACCCGGGTGAATTAACTATTGGATGCCGCGGAACTTTCTTTGCTCGTGCCATTGATAATAATATTCAATTGTGTACCGACGTAATGATTCAGGCTCAAAACCATAAAGGAACTTCTGTAGTAGAAGTATTACAAAACTGTGTAATATTTAATAATGGCGCTCACGAATATTATACAAATAGAAATGAAAAAGAAGACAGACAAGTTATTCTTGAACATGGTAAAGCTATGGTTTTTGGTAAAGAAAAAAACAAAGGCATAGTTCTCAAAGGAATGGAATTACAAGTGGTAACTATAGGCAAAGACGGAATTACAGAAGCCGATATTTTGATTCATGATGCTCATAATCAAAATCCAACTATACACAATATGTTAGTTTCTATGAAAGGTCCCGATTTCCCAATTGCCTTAGGTGTAATTCGTGATGTAACAGAACCAACATATGACGATGCGTTGATTGAACAAATAGAAACTGCTCGTAATACATCACACATACATTGTATGGACGAACTGTTTTCGAGCGGCGAAATTTGGGAAATCAAATAAATACATGATTACTCAGAATCATTCAAACAAACATTTTATATTCTTATATATAGGGCTTATATGTATTACTTTGGCTTTCATAAATAAATATATATTTGCCTCTCATTTGTTATTCTATATATTTTTATGCAGCGGTATTGCCTGTAAAATTATATTTCTGTTATATTCATTACATACGTTTTCTCATCTTCCTTTTCGCACATTTTTACCTTTGTTAATGGGAGTACTTTTTATAGCTGTTTCTATGTATGTAAAATATATAATACACAACCAACGTATAGCTTACATTTTTCTATATTTAGCTATTCCACTCAAAATTTTTGGAATAATACTTCTCATTAAAAAATCTAAAAAAGAAGCATAAAAGCAACTACATATAGGTTTTCCACCACGTTTGAAACACAAGCAATGCCCATACATGCGAAGCACTGTCGCCGGGGTTTGATGAATATAATTTTTGACGTATTTGTTGAATTTGCTGCAATGAAAATATTTCTTGTTTTACAATAAAATCATCAGATAATAAATCAGCAATTTGTTGTTGCAACACCGAACTTGTACACCAACTATGCAATGGCACCTCAAATCCTTGTTTTGGCCTATTATACAATTCTTGTGGCAATAAATGTTTACAAGCATCAAATAATATTCTTTTTTGCATAGTACCATGAATTTTATATGATTCTGGTAAAGAATTTATATATGCAATAAGCCTATAATCCATAAATGGCGAACGCACTTCTAAACTATGAGCCATACTCATTTTATCTACCTTTGGAAGCATATCGTTACTTAGAACCATCAATTGGTCTGCATATAAAATATCATTGAGTGTACTTGTTTGAGAAATACCTTGTATATAATACTGTTTTACTTTATTATATTGTTCACTAAAAGAATACTGTGGTAATAATAAAGCTACTTCGTGTTGCGATTGCAAACTACACCACAACCAATACATATCTTGCTTGGATAACTTTAGAGCATTGGCATATCTATATGCTTTACGAAACGTATCAAAAAGTTTGTTGTTTCTCGATTGGGGTAATAACCGTAACAATGGAGCAATAGAAGGTAATACCATATTTGTAAGAGAACTCTGAAAACTACGCATATGAGCCATATGTTTTCTGTATCCGCCGAGTAATTCATCGGCACCATCACCCGACAAAGCAACAGTTACATATTGCTTTACATATTTAGACAATACATACACTGCTATAGCCGACGAGTCAGCAAACGGTTCATCAAAATGATGCAATACATGATGAACCGCATCTGCAAATTCTTTGTTAGTGATTGGAATAGTAGTATGTTTGGACTGAATTTTTTTTGCAACAGCTTGAGCATAATGAGTTTCATCAAAATAAGGATTATCAGAAAAACCTATAGAAAAAGTCTGTAATCCGGAAATATGTTGAGCCGCTATAGCACTTACCACCGATGAATCTAGTCCACCGCTCAAAAATGTACCTAAAGGCACATCAGAAACCAAACGAGAAAACACAGCATCTTCCAAAATTGAATACAATTCATGCTGTGCTTGTTCATAAGATATGGTATCCTGTTTTTCAAAATATTGAGGAACCCTATAATATTGTGATTTTGTAATACCTTGTTTTGTAATAGAAACATATTCTCCGGGCATAATTTTTTCAACATGATGTATCATTGAAAAAGGAGCAGGAATATAGTGTAGTTGTAAATATAATGCAAGAGCGTCAAAATTCAATATTCTTTCAATAGGGAATTGCATAAGAGCATGTAATTCCGAAGCAAAACAAACAAATGAATGATTTGAATACATATAGAGAGGTTTTACCCCCATTCTATCTCGTGCTACGAATAGAGAATTTGTATGCGAATCGTAAACTGCAAAAGCAAAAAAACCCTGAATTTTTTGTAAACATTCACTTCCATATTTAATATATAAATATAGTAAGACTTCGGTATCGGAAGTAGTTCTGAATAAAACTCCATCTGATTGTAATTCAGTATAAAATTGTTGAAAATTATAGATTTCACCGTTGAATACGATTGTGTATCTGCCACTATTGTCGGTAAAAGGCTGATTGGCACCGAACGAAGTATCAATAATAGATAAGCGGACATGCCCAAGCAACACTGCATTGTGTTCAAATACAGCTTGAGCATCGGGACCACGATATTTCATAACTGCAAGTGATTGTTCTATAGCAGCCCTATAGTACGATGCTGCATGAGAAAAAGAAAAAAGACCACTTATGCCACACATAGTATTAATAAAAAAATCCGGTAGAAAGGTAGCACTTTTTTACCGGATTTTATAGTGATAGTATTGTAAAAACGTAATTTGTATATCTATTGCAGTTTATCAACTGCTTCAGTAATACGAGCAATAGCTTTTTCTAGATTTTCGTCGCTTGTAGCAAATGAAAAACGAATACATTCCGGATTTCCGAATCCTTCGCCCGAAACAGCAGCAACCCAAGCTTCTGACAATAAATATAGAGCTAAATCGTATGAATTTTTAATAGTAGTACCATTCGGTGTTTTTTTGCCAAACAAACCGGACACATCAGCAAAAATATAAAATGCACCTTGCGGAGTATCTATCTTCATGCCTTTAACTTTTGATAGCCCTTGCACCATAAGATTTCTACGACGCAAAAATGCTTGTGTCATCATTTTAGGGAATTCTAAACCGCCACGTAATGCTGCTATTGAAGCTTTTTGTGCAATTGAACAAACACCCGAAGTTACTTGTCCTTGTAATTTATTACATGCTTTTGCTATCCATTCGGGAGCTGCCATATACCCTATTCTCCACCCGGTCATAGCATATCCTTTTGAAACACCGTTTACTACAATTACTTGATTTTTTACTTCTTTAAATTGTGCTATTGATTCATGTTTTCCGGTAAAATTAATATGTTCATAAATTTCATCGGAAACAATTAGAATTTGCGGATTTTTAGCGAATAATTTTGCCAATTGTTGCAATTCTTCTTTGGTGTATACAGCTCCACAAGGATTTGAAGGAGAACTAAATACAAACATTTTTGTTTTTGAAGTAATAGCTTTAGCTATTTGTTCGGGAGTAACTTTAAACCCTGAATCAATTGTAGAAGGAATATATACGGGTTTACCTTCGGCTAATTTAATAGCTTCAGGATAACTAACCCAATATGGTGTTGGTATAAGCACTTCATCACCCGGGTCTAATAAACTAAGAAAAATATTAGACAAGGAATGTTTTGCTCCTGCCGAAACAATAATTTGCGATGGCGAATATTCAAGATTATTCTCATTTTTAAATTTATCACATATTGCTTGAATTAAATCAGCAAAACCTTCAACAGGTGTATAAAACGAAAAATTATCATCAATAGCTTTTTTTGCAGCTTCTTTTACATAATCAGGAGTGTTAAAATCAGGTTCTCCTACACTCAAATTGATTACATCTTTTCCTTCAGCTTTTAACTCTCTACTCTTTTGTGCCATAGCAAGTGTTTGCGAGGCAGCAAGCGATGCAAGTCTTTTTGATATTTGTTCCATTTATTGGGTATTTTAAAAAATCATGCAAATATAGAATTTTTTTAAAATAACGATACATGAATTTTTAAGAGTTTATAATGATTTTTCTTACAATTTCAACATAATTTCAAAATCACAACTATTCGTATTATTGAACTAATGAAATTCCGTTTTCAAGTATGTGTATATATCCACCTTTATATAAAATTCCTATAGCCATTTTAAATGTTTTTTTACTCATAGCAAACATTGTTTGAATTTCTTGTGGACTTGATTTATCATGAAAAGGTAAAAATCCGTTGTGTTGCTTGAGAAGAGTAAGTATTTTCTTTTGAACATCAGGCATTTTTTTGAAACCACTTTTTTGCAAACGTATATCAAGCTTATTATCATCGCGTACCACATGCACATATCCTACACGTTGTTCTGCTATTTCAACTGGTTCAAACAATTCATTTGCATATAGAATTCCCCAATATGATTTATCTACTATTACTTTATAACCCAAGTCTGTTTGTGAATGTAAAATAATATGTACTTGGTCACCAATGTTGTACTGAGGTTTTTGCTCCGAAATATATCTGCCAATTTTAGAAGTAGCAACTATACGTTCTGTTTTACTGTCAATATACACATATACCCAATAATAAGAACCAACTATCATTTTATTTTTCTGTTCTTTATATGGAACAAACAAATCTTTTGATAAACCCCAATCTAAAAATGCACCATAATCATTTACATCTTTTACACATAAATATGCAAAATCACCTACCTGTGCTTTAGGAGTTTCGGTAGTTGCAATTAATCTGTCTTCGGAATCTAAATACACAAAAACCTCTATTGTTTGTTCTATCTCAAGTCCTTGCGGCATATATTTTTTTGGTAATAAAATTGGACCATACTGCTCGCCATCGAGATATGCTCCAAAATCAACAAATTTATATACTTCAAGTGTATTTATTTTTCCTATGGCAACCATGTAAGTATTTTTTATTATTTTTGACAAACATACAAAAAAAAGCTTTGTATGTTTTTAATAAATTAACACAATAATCACTTAAAACTTTTATTACAATTATGAAACATTTTTTTACAACAATTTTATCTGTATGTATTGTATCTCAAGTATTAACAGCACAGGTAACCGATGCCGAAAAAACATTGAGAACAGTAGCAACAGACTCAACCAAAGGCTGGAAAAAAGGTGGTGTAATTTCAATTACCGGTGCCAACACCGAACTATATAATTGGGCAGCAGGTGGTAACAATACTCTTTCTGCAAACGGACTTACAAGTATATTTTTGAACTATAAAAGTCCTACAACAGCGTGGGACAATCTATTTGATTTTGGATATGGTAGAACACGACAAGGCGAAAAAGGGAAACCATTTTTAAAAACTGACGATAAAATTGACCTTTTATCAAAATATGGACATAAGGCATATAAAAGTTTTTACTATGCGGCTTTAGTAAATTTCAAAACACAATTTGATGAAGGACGAAAATATACAAATGACACAACCTATTCTATAATTTCTAATTTTTTGTCTCCGGCTTACATAACAGGTGCAATTGGTATTGATTATAAACCAAATAAATATTTCAGTGCGTTTGTAGCTCCAGTAACTGCTCGATACACTATAGTAAACGACCAAAAACTTGCCGACGCCGGTGCATTTGGTGTTGAAAAAGCTATATACGCCACCGATGGAATTACAAAACTAAAAGACGGTGAAAACTTACGTAAAGAATTTGGTGGATATGTTCGCATTATTATTACTAAGAATGATTTTTCACAAGAATTTCTCAAAAATGTATCGCTTACTTCTAAAATTGATTTATTTTCAAATTATTTACAAAGCCCTGAAAATGTAGATATAAGTTGGGAAAATCAAATAGCATTTAAAATAAACAAATTTATTACGGTAAACTTCAACACTCATTTGATAAACGATGCTGATACTAAAAATGTAGGTTTAGACACGAACAACGATGGTACAGAGGACAAAATGGTATCAAAAGTACAGTTCAAACAACTATTAGGAGTTGGATTTTCATATAAGTTTTAACATTTAATACAATAATTTAAATAAAATACAATAAAAAAAGGCTGTCAATAAAATAATGACAGCCTTTTTTTATATTGTTTACAGAGAAATTATTAAAACTTTTTCTCTTTAATACGAGCTTTTTTACCGGTAAGATTGCGTAAGTAAAATATTCTTGCTCTACGAACTTTTCCTTTTTTATTAATTTCAATACTGTCAATCATTGGAGAATTTATCGGAGTAATTCTTTCAACACCAACGTT
>JAJUFK010000094.1 GCA_029266015.1 Bacteroidota bacterium | reverse complement strand
GTGCAATAATTCTTGATTACCTAAATATACTCCGCATATATATATGGCAAGAAAACCATTTCCATGTAAGAAATTGGTTGCCGAAAATGTAAAAAACATAATTGCTATAACCAAAATTACATACAAGCCTTCGTAATCAAGATTAATTTTGTTAATTAGTATTTTTGATACATAGCCAATGCCGAATCCTAATACCCCACCTAATACTAATTGACTTATAAACATAGGAATAACTGTCACTATATCACTTTGTTCGTTTACTACTAACGATGTAAACAATAGTGTTAAAATATAAGCCATAGGGTCGTTACTCCCACTCTCCAATTCAAGAGTTGGTCGTATATTATTTTTTAACGCTATATTTTTTGAACGTAAAATTGAAAACACAGCAGCAGCATCGGTAGATGAAACTATAGATCCAAGCAGTAATGATTCATATATTGAAAAATCTGTAATAAGCCATACAAAAGTTCCAAATGTACCTGCTGTAATAAGCACACCAAGTGTTGACAATAATATGCCTTGCGCCAATACCGGACGAATTGAAGTATAATCAGTATCCAACCCACCCGAAAACAAAATAAAATTCAATGCTATGATTCCTATAAATTGTGCAACTTGTGGATTATCAAAATAAATTCCGCCAATACCTTCGGAACCGGCTAACATACCAATTGAAATAAACAATACAACAACCGGAATACCGAATTTGTATGATGTTTTACCCGCAATAAGCGATATAAATAATAATAATGAACCTATTAGTAAAAAATTTTGTGAGGTAATATCCATAAAGTTTTGTTTAAAAACAAATATAGTTATTTTTTAGTTGAATTATCAAACGTAACATCATATACAATAATTTAATACAACCACATATTAATACGATCTTACACTTTTTAATAAAAAAAAATTGACTTATCAATTTCAAAAACTATATTTTTGCAGAAAAATATGTTACATCCCATTTAAAATAAGATACTTAAAACATCATATATGAAACAATTCTTACAAATTATAGGAGTAAGCAGTTTACTCTTATACTCATTCAACAGTTTTGCAGAAACCGAACCTAATAATACTGTAGAACAAGCAAATACTATAATTCTCAACGAATCGGAAACAGGCACTATGACTGCCGGC
Source organism: Bacteroidota bacterium (assembly GCA_029266015.1). GTDB lineage: Bacteria > Bacteroidota > Bacteroidia > Bacteroidales > UBA1715 > MWCJ01. The sequence goes on along the minus strand of JAJUFK010000094.1, from coordinate 7,394 downwards.
GATGTAGACTGGTATATGGTTACAATTCCCGATGATGGAAAACTTACAGTTTCTGTCAGTTGCTCCGGAACTTTACAAGTAGATTATGTGCAATTGTATGACAAAGATAAATCTACACTTTTAACAAGTGGCAGTTATGGTGCTACAGGTACAGCAAGTTATGCTAATCTATCGCCTGGCACATACTTTATTAAAATATTTCATTGGACAGGGGAGGGTTCATATATTATTTCAAATTTATTTACCCAAGCTTTGTACATTTCTGATATCGAACCTAATGATATTGCAGATAATGCACAAACGCTTACGGTAAATTCATATAGTACGGGTAGATTATTTTATAAAAATGGCACCTACTTCGATAATGTGGATTGGTATGCAGTAACTATTCCAGACAACGGACGAATTCAAATTCAAGTAACTTGCGAATCAACATTACAAGTTGATAATATTGGCTTATACGATGTAAATAAAACATCGTTAATTACAAATGGTTCTTATGGGACAACAGCTACCGTAACTTCTAATAATTTGCTTGCTGGAACCTATTATGTAAAAATTCCTCGTTGGACTGGTTATGGTTCGTATACTATTTCTAATACTTTTGTTGTAGCCAACTTAACAAACGATGTAGAACCTAATAATGTAATTTCTCAGGCTCAATTTTTTGGATTAAATGATTCAGTGACAGGACAATTACATTACCAACAAGCAGGGATATATGACAATGATGATTGGTTTTCGGTAACTATACCCGATGATGGAGCACTTACATTTACCGTAACATGTGAAACTACCCTTCAAGTAAATAATTTAGAGTTGTTTGACTCCGATACTATTACAAAAATTATAGGCGGTTCATATGGGGGTTCGGCTAACGTTTCATACCCAAACCTTACCGCAGGCACATATTATATCCATATTCCATGGTATACCGGTTATGGCTCGTATATACTCAAAAACCAATTTACCCCAGCAAGTTATAATGCCGACAATTTTAATAATGATAGCATACAAGTAGCTCAAGAAATTTTACTCAATGACTCTATCACCGGACGATTATATTATAGAAAGTCAAATACATATGATAATGTAGACTGGTTTAAGGTTTCTATACCTGACGATGGACAACTTTCATTCTCAATTCTGTGCGAATCTACATTACAAGTAGATAATCTTCAGCTTTTTGACAAAGACGCTGCTACTCTTATTACAAGTGGCTCATATGGAATATCAGCAACAGTTTCATATCCTAATCTTACACCAGGAACTTATTACATTCGGGTACCTCGTTGGACTGGATACGGTTCATATACACTTAAAAATCTATTTACTCCTGCAACATATGCTAACGACTCCATTTCAAATAATTCTGTGCAATCCGCTCAAAAAATTTCACTCAATGATTCTATAACAGGTCGTCTTTATTATAGAAATATTAAAACCTTTGACACTCAGGACTGGTATATGGTAGTGTTACCTAAAAATGGAAATATTCGATTTAGCCTAAGTACAACCAATGGATTACAAGTTGACAATCTACGTATTTTTGCAAAAAATAAAACAACACAACTTGCCGGAGGTTCATATGGCGTTACTGCTTCAGTATCACTTTCAAAAACCTATGAAGACACTTTATATTTATTAGTTCCTCACTGGACAGGTTATGGTTCATATATACTTCGCACAGAATTTTTACCTGCTCCTACAGCTGAATTTAGTCTATACCAAAATTTATACGATATAGCTACCATAAACACATCGAAAAATGCAGATACATATACATGGGATTTTGGTGATCAAACTACCTCAACCAACGCATCGGCCAAACACACATATACTACTCCAGGGACTTTTTATATACAATTAATTGCAAAAAATGCTGCAGGCGAAGACACCGCTACACAATTTATAGAAATATTAGGAATACGAGATTTTACACCTCATGTAGGAGGAAATTCAGGTGATGTAACGATATCAATATTTGGCGGAGGTTTCCGCGAAGATTCAAAAATATGGATAGAAAAAAATGGTATTATCTATAATCCTGACACAACTATGCTTGTAGAACGTGGCGTACTACGTGGAATGTTTAATTTACGTGGTATTCCTGCAGGAGTATTTGATGTATGCGTATTACTTTCTAACGGCACAAAACTTACCAAAACAGCATCATTTACTATAGAACAAGGAGGTAAAGCAGAACCTTGGGTAAGTATAGTTGGTCGCGATAGAATTTTATTTAATCGTTGGCAAACATACTCAGTAACCTATGGTAACACAGGAAAAGTTGATGCTACCGGAGTTCCGTTATGGATTTTATTACCACGAGGCGAAGGTATCGATATAGATTTTTCTTCATTAAGTATGAGTTTACCCGAAACAAAAGATACTGTATGGAAATACATGCTTGATTCTCTACCAATATATATGGATATAGATATGTATGAGGGAAAACCATTCAAAGGACGATTATATCCTTTATTTGTTCCTTCTATACCAGCCGGTGAAACACATACTCTTAAATTCCGTCTTAAAACACCTACTAATGTTGAAATGTACGCTTGGATAAGCCCTCCCTATTTTCAATCTCCAGTAAATCCTGATGTTGCAAGTTGCATTCGATGGGCTCAGGCTACTGCACTTGCAAATGGGATAATAGGAATATTAAATGAACAATTACCAGGTGTAGCTTGTATTAGCAGTATATCACAAACATTATATGGTTTAAAATACGGCGATCCACAACCTCTTACCTCACATTTATGGACTATTTCTCGCTCTACATTTACCTGCGCAGCAGAATTTATTGGTCCTCTAAAAGCATATAAACTATCTATAGCTGTAATAGAATTAGGATTAGATATATACGACAATTACAACGCCGAAAATGAATGTAGAAAACCTAAACCTGATCCAAATAATCCAAACAAAGAAAAAGATCCTCCATTTAATAACAAACCTGTACAAAATCAAAAAATTAGAGCAGTATCATCATTCGACCCTAATGAAATGGTAGGACCTAAAGGATTTGGTGATAAAAATTTTGTACCTAAAAATATTGACTATAATTATTCTATATACTTTGAAAACAAAGCTAGTGCTACTGCTCCAGCCTCCGAAGTAATTATTATAGATACACTAGACAAAACGCTATTTGACTTAAGTTCATTTAATCTCAAATTTGTAACCTTTGGCGATACAACTATTGCAATACCACAAGGTGGATATGAATTTACTACCGATATTGATTTACGTCCTACATTACCTTCGATAGTAAGAATTTCAGCACATTTTGACACAATTACAGGTATAGCTCGTTGGCATTATATTACACTCGATACAATAACATTCGACATAAATGAAGACCCCTATGCAGGATTTTTACCTCCAAATACAATTGCTCCACAAGGAGAAGGAATTGTTGGTTTTACAATAAATTTACAACCAGAAATTGGAGAACAAACAGCTATTTCTAATAAAGCTACCATTTTCTTTGATGCCAATCCACCAATTGTTACCAACACCTACACTAATTATATTGACGAAAATATTCCACAATCAGAAATACATACTTTATATACTAGCGGATCTAATTCTCCAATAATACCATTATTTTGGAATGCTTCTGATACTGAATCGGGGGTATTATCATATTCATTATATGTTAATAAAAATAACGAAGGAAATATAGCTATACTGGGTTCTACAACTCGTACCGAATATGAATTTATTGCTGAACCAGGCAATTCGTATACGTTTACTTGTATAGCTACCGACAGCGTTGGTAATAAAGAACCTCTTACCAAAGCATTTGATTTACAAGTAGATGTACCATCAAGTATTGAGGAACCTATTGTAAAAGAACAAAGTGTATTTGTATCGCCTAATCCGGTGAAAGATAAAGCCTATGTAGTGTTTACTACAACAAAAAAAGCAAACGTTACCATTTCGGTGGCAACAGCTAATGGAACTATAGTATATACAAAAACTCTTAAAAAATTATCGGAAGGACAACATACCGAATATATTGATATGAGTTCATACAAAAAAGGTGTATATCTTATTCAAATAGAATCTGAAGGACAAGTAAGAACAAAATCGATTATCAAATTAGATTTATAATAACATTTATTAATAGACACATAGCGCTAAAAAAAGATTTTAGTGCTATGTGCTAAAATAATAGGTTATATTTGTTCAAATATATCTTTAACAAATTAATACCCCTTACAACAAATTTATAAACTCTTTTAATAAAGCATTATATTCATTAAAACGAGTAAGCGGCAAAGTTTCCAGTTTATCAAATATATCATGATACGCTTTTATTCCACCAAGAGTATATATAAAAAATGAAGGTACTCCTTTCATATAAAACGGGCAATGGTCGCTATTGCAAGCTTCTCCTCGTTTTTTAACTTCTGGCATATAAGAATGCTTTGCATTAATAGAATCAATAATTGCTGCTTTTTGTTTATATACTGTACTGTTTACTATCTGAATTCCCTCATCACCGGTTCCTGCCAAATCAATATTTATAAGAAAATTTATATTTTTCATTGAAATTGGTGGATTTTCTACAAACGCAAATGCCCCTTTCAATCCCACTTCTTCGCCTGTGAGTGCTATAAACACAATAGTCTTGTGAGGTGGATGTTGTGCATAATATTCCGCCAAAGTCAACATCATTGCAACACCACTGGCATTGTCGTTTGCACCCGGGAACATAGTTTTACTCCCCATCATTCCCAAATGGTCATAATGTGCAGTAATTACAATAAGAGAATCTGGATAAACGGTTCCCGGCACAAAACCACATATATTATATGTTGTATATTTTGGAATATATGATTGCTCTACATGATATGAAATTGATGAAATAGTAGTTGGCACACGACTCGAATTCACATAAAAATAAGGAAACGTACCTACACGTTCAGACACATCCCACGTAAGTTTTTTATTAGAAATTTCGACAACTGCCTTAAATTCATTTTTTTGATAACGTAACGCCTGAAATCCTTTTGTAACTTCTTCAATTCGTTCATTTGTAACATTACACAATCGTTCATCAAGCACCAGTATAGAATTACGTAACGATACATCTAACAATGTACCTTGCGCAATTTGAAGTTTTGTTGTTTTTACTATATTGGCGGTTTTGTACTTTGCTGCAGGAGAATTTGAAGCAATTATAAAATCTAGACCGGGCGTCAAATCAATTGTATCATTTATACATAACGTTACAATACTGGGAAACGTATTCACATTAAATGTTACACGTTGCCTATATCCTTCTAAGGTTTTACATGTTTGTAATTTATACGAATAAAAACATGAATCAATATAATCGGCAGCAACTCCTACTCCATTATGCACATATCCTCTACCATACATCTGTGGCGATGATAATGCGGTAATATGCTTTAATACTGTTTCTTTTTGACCAAAACAAACATAAGAATACAAGAAAAAATAAATAAAAACTATGTATTTCATAACGAACATTACACTCGTTTCAACAACATATCATTCTGGACTTTCCACGTTTCAAAGACTTTGGTAATAGTATTGAATTCCTCAATATGTTCTATTTCTATATTGTTGATACCTCCATTATGAATAGAATCAATACAATATGAGACAGAAAGTGTATCGGTACTTAATGCCGGAGAATATCCAAATGATTTTTCATCACCGGTTTTGGTTTCATGTATCAAATGTGCATCAAGTAAAATATTGAGTATCATTTTAGTAATACGATGCGGTATATCAAGTGAATTACTTAATTGTTCAGACGTTTGTGGCGGTAAACCTTGTTCAAAATCTAAAACAATTCTATGCATTACCCACAAAGAAAGTTTCATTTTAAGCGAGTGACTCAATTGTTTAGTTTCAACCTCAAACTCAAAGTTTTTCACATTTTGAGTAGCATACGCAATTTCTGCACCCATAAGAACTATAATCCATGAAAGTTGCATCCAAAATAAAAACAACGGTATTGCTGCAAAACTACCATAGATGGCATTATATGAAGTTACACCAACTTGGAATTTTATATAAAAATACTGTATTACCTGAAACACAATACCGGCAATTACTCCACCTAAAAAAGCTGATTTAAAAGATACTTTTGTATTTGGCATTACAATATATAAAAATGCAAATGCTAACCAAATCAAACTATACGGCAATAAATTTAAAGCAATAGAAATAAGCCCATATACTTCTGAAACCCATGGTACAGTTTTTTGTAATGAAGTAATGTATAAAGAAATTTGTGAAGTAGCACTACTTGAAATAATAATAAAAATAGGTGCTAATAACATAATTGTAAGATAATCACTTATTTTTCTCACAAATGTTCGTTGTTTATTTACCGCCCATATTTCATTAAATGAACTTTCAATATTTCCTAAGACTTTAATTACTGACCATAATAACACTACAATACCTATACCTGCAATCACTCCACCACGAGCATTAGCTAACATAGAATTGCTAAATTCAAGTATTTGCTTAAGTAGTTCTTGTTTGTCATGAAATTTTTGCGTAAGAAACTCTTCTAAATATGCATCAAAACCAAATCCTTTGGCAATTCCAAAAGCCATAGCTGCTATAGGCACAAGCGAAAATAACGTGTAATAAGTAAGAGCCGAAGCCTTTTCAATACATCTGTCTTCATTGAAACCACGAACTGCAAGAATAATAACTCGTACTAAACGTATAAGAAATGATTGTCCACTCGAAAGTTTTTTAATATTGATACTCCAAATATCATTAGTGATAAATGTAAGTAATTTTGCAATTACTCCACTTTTTTTCTTAAGTTGAGTCATATGTTATCTTTTTAATACTCCATCTAATTGCTTTTTAGCATCTTTTTTCAGAGCATCGGTTTGTTTATTTAATTCTTGTTTAGCTGCTTCTGTTTGCTTTTGCTTTTCGGCTTGAACTTTTGCTTCTAATTCCTTTTTCTTACGTTCTGCCTCTTGTTGAGCTTGCAATTTAGCAGCATCTAATTTTTCCTGAGCTTCTTGTTGAGCTTGAGCTTTAAGTCTTTCTTGTTCTTGTTGTAAACGCAATTTTGCTTGGTCTTTTATAGAATTAAACACACCCGAAGTCATATTTCCAAGAACAGTTTTAAATTTAGGATTAGCAACAGACCCTGTAGCAAGAATAGAAAGATCTACAAAATCACCTACGGCAGCATCTACCCCTTTTGATGCAGCTGCTGATGTTAACGAATTAATCACAGAATTGGCTTGCCCACCTAATTGATTCCTTGGAATTTGCATAGCAATTTTATAATCTATAGCCTGATCTATTGAAGTAGATCCCTCAATAATAGTTTTAATATCATTAAAACTTGTTTCAAAAGGTTTTAACTT
>JAJUFK010000211.1 GCA_029266015.1 Bacteroidota bacterium | reverse complement strand
TGATTCACAAATAAATATACGAATTTTTATAATTCAATGAACAACTTTTATTACTTTTTTTATAAATGCACAACGGGTTAATATATTATATATTTTTGCATATAACCGTAACACAAATATCAATGAAAACATTAAATGCTATATCGTATGATATAATTGGCTGTGCCTATAAAGTTCATTCTGAACTGGGTCCCGGATTATTAGAAAGCACATACGAAACCTGTTTGTATTATGAATTATTACAAATGGGATATTCTATTTCTAGGCAACAAGCTTTACCTATAATTTATAAAGAACAAAAACTTGATGCGGGATATAGAATTGATTTATTAGTTGAAAATTCTATAATAGTCGAACTCAAATCTGTTGACACTATAATTCCGATTTTCGAAGCTCAACTTCTAACATATTTGAAGTTAGCACATAAAAAATTAGGTTTGCTTATCAATTTCAATGTGTGCGATTTGAAACAGGGAATTATTCGAAAAATTTTATAAGTTCTTTTTTACCACAGATTACACGGATTTTCACAGATTGATTTCTATTTTAATCTGTGTTAATCTGTGATATCTATAGTAAAATATTTTGAAAATCTAAAAACCCTAACATATTCGTATTCAAAAATATACCTACTATGTTCGTAAAAAGATGTAAAAAATAGTACAAAATTTTATCCGAAATCCTTGTGCAGTAAGAGGAATTATATATATTTGCAGTACGCAAACCAATAATACATGTATTTTAATTCAAGTATTGTCTAAAATAGATGTGTTGACAAAATGATGCTTTTTTTCAACCAACACCTGAAAAAAAGAGGAGTACCCGAAGAGATTGTTCCCGCAAGAATAATCTCTTCTTTTTTACAATTCCATATATATCAAATAAAAAAGAAAATAATATATGTTTCCGTATATCTTTGTAAACACATACAAATACCGTTCAATAATATCGCTCACAAAAAAGTCTCATTAAGAGAATAGCTATAGCGTTGTTTTAAAAACGTATTACCCATTTTACAAATACAAAGATTATTTTCTGTTTTAATCTGTGGTTATCTGTGATATCTGTGGTATACTCTTTTAAATTTAAATAATATCTTTGTACCACAGATTACTCAGATTTTCACAGATTGTTATATGTATTATTTTTTATTATTCTGTGATATCTGTGAAGAATCATAATTTAATAGAATGTGTATAATATGTATTCCAAGGCGAATTAAACAGTAAAAATTATACATTAAACATTTATTTTTCTATCTTTGTGTTATTAAACAATTATTTTGCATGAATTCTGTGCGTTATGTTTATGTTTTATTCATAATTTCTATCCTAGTATATACCGGATATAGCCAAACTATTCCCAATGCTTTGCCCGGATTACAAGCATGGTGGAGCGCGGATTCTATTAAAGTAGGCAATGGTAACCCTATTGAAACATGGACAACAAACAATAATGAATTCTTGTTTGTAACACAACCAACTGCCGCAAATCGTCCTACTTTAGTTAATAACGTAATTAACGGAAAACCCGTAGTGCGTTTTGATGGGGTGAATGATTATTTTGACGGCGGAGATATATTGGATATAAGTTCAGGTGGACATACTGTATTCATAATCGGCAAATCAAATAATGCAAATGGTAGTTTTTATGCAAAATCTGTATATGCAGGTCAACCCAATAGATATGCGCTATTATTTGATGCAGGTAAAATACTAAATTTATTGCATTCAAATACAGCTATTCCTCTCTATGGTAATACAAATTCCAATGCTTTTGAATTGTATTGTTCTCAAGTAGCTACAAATTTAGGAAAAATATTTTTTTACCAAAATTCATCAAAAGTTACGGAAGGTAATTTTTCTTTAAATTATAATTTTAATTCTATTTATAATTTTATTATAGGAGCATATAACAATGCTACAGGCACAATTCCTCCAATTGCTGGATTATACCTCAACGGCGACATAGCAGAAATCATCATATACAACCGGCCGCTTGCACAGCTTGAACGTCAGGAAATTGAAAATTACCTGCGCATGAAATATTTTCCCGGAACAGAACGATTACAATTTAGTTTGGGACCCGACATACATGAACCATATAGCCTTGCTCCTATTACCCTTACCGTACCTCCTAAACCCTATTACGTAAGCTATTTATGGAGTACCGGTGCTACTACACCAAGTATTCAAGTAAATTCTTCGGGGACATATTGGGTTAAAGCTATTGATGACTGGGGGTACGAATACTTTGACACTATAAATATTACAAAACCAAGTCTAACTCAACTGCAAAATCAAATATTGTGTAAAGGGTCTTCTATTACCTGGGATTGCGGTATTAGCGGAGCATATACCTATACCTGGAGTACCGGTGCTTCAGCACAATCTATTACTATAACAGAAGGAGGCACGTATTCTGTTACGGTTACAGATTCTTTTAATAATTCTATCGTTTCGCAACCCGTTACCATTACCATTGATAATTTTTCGGAATTAGCTTCATTAGGACCTGATAAAGCATTGTGCCGTGGCAATACTATTGAATTAGTTTCGCAAAAAGATAAAGCTACTTCGTATATATGGAGTACAGGAGCCTCTTCACCCGAAATTATTTTTAATACTGCCGGTGAATATTGGGTGCAAGTAAGTAATGCTAACAATTGTACTAAACGCGACACCATAGTATTGACACTAAAAGGTATAGCTCCGTTTGTAGATTTTGCAGCATCACATATATGTGAAGGTGAAACTACAGAACTAACTCAACAAGCTGTTCCTCTTGATGCATCAGAAATTGTAGCTGCCACTTGGATTATACAAACCGATACTCTACACGGATTTAGTGTAAGTTATAACTTCCCCAATCAAGGTGATACCCCTGTTAAATTAACTGTTCAAACAGATCAAGACTGTTATGGAACGTTAGTAAAAAATGTATTTATTGCTCCTAATCCAACAGTTGAATTTATACCGCCTAAAGCATGTCAAAACGGTATTACAACGTTTGAATCCAAAGCTACCGTTCCTACAGGTACTATAGATGAATGGACTTGGACTATTGAGGGGGAACAGTTTACCGGCCAAACTATTCAATATACTTTTTCACAAACCGGTTCTTTCGGAGTTAAATTAGCTGTAAAAAGTGATATGGGTTGTAAAGGTTCTCTTATAAAACCTATACAAGTTCGCGAAGCTCCATTAGTACAATTTGTTACTACCAAAACATGCCAAAATGAACCTATAGTATGTTTCGACAAAACCGAGTATGTTTCATACAATACCGTAGTAGATGGTGCATGGATAATAGATGGCGTACGAAACACATATAATACTGCCGTTAGTAAAACTTTTACCGATAAATTACAACATACTATTACTCTGCAAATACAAACTACTAACGGATGTATAAATTCGCATACAAAAACAATTATACCAAATCCTGCTCCGCAAACCCTAATCCCCCCTCTGTTTGGGTGTATTCACAAAGACCTACAAGTAGAAGATGCAAGTAATACTTATGGAAATACTGTAGATGTTTACAAGTGGAATATCAATGGAAAAGAATATTCTGAAGCGAAACCTATTGTAGAATTTGCCGACACAGGCACATACCCCGTGCGTTTAGATATAGTTACCGAACATGGCTGTTTAGGAGCAGCACAAGGAACTATAATTATTGAAAAACCTCCTGTTGTTGATTTTTCATATAGCCCTGCATTTGGAGCTCCTCCCTTAGATGTTTCATTTACTAATAAAACAACCGGTGCAGCATCATATACATGGGTATTTGAGTTATATAGTATAAGCAACGAGATAAATCCTAATTATTTGTTTACCGACAAAAATAATTCTGTTGCCCGACTATTTGCTTATTCTCCCCATGGATGTGTTGATTCTACTATTCAATTTATACCACTACAACTTGCCGAACAAAGTCTTACTATTGTTGATTATAGAATTATTCCTACCGCATATGGATACAATTCGTATCAAATTGATGTATTAAATACCGGTAATACACCTATCAGAAAAATTGAATTTGTTATACAATCACCTCAATTCCCTCCAATTTCTGAAATGTGGGAAGGTAGTGTAGGCGTAGGTAAAATATTGACATACACATTTACCGCTAAAACTAAAATAAGCGATGTAAATACAATACCTTTTTTATGTGCACAAGCAAATATAGTAGCAGCTCAAGAATATAAAGTATACAATTCTGATGCTTTGTGCAAAGACTTTAGCGGAAGTATGATTATTTATTCTATTTCGCCTATACCCGCTCGCGACAAAGCGGTTATTCAATTTAACATAACAGAACAAAACAATGTTGCAATTGATATTTTTGATGCCAAAGGACAATGCGTAGTAAACGAACGATATGCTGACGTAGAGGCAGGTTTTCACATTAAAACTATCAATGTTTCATTGCTGGCAGATGGAGTATATACATGTAAAATTACGTCAGGTAATAAGTCAGTATTTTCTTCGTTTGTAGTAGGAAAATTATAAAATCACATTATTATGAATCAAAAAATTTCACAATTAATACACGAAATTCAGCAATACATT
>JAJUFK010000030.1 GCA_029266015.1 Bacteroidota bacterium | reverse complement strand
GATTTTTTTATTTACGAAACACAGAAAAAACAACTCGAACTTATATATACACCATTTACAGAATCGTGCATAATAGAAACAGATGTTACAAAAATTACTCAAATACTTACTAACCTTATTAAAAATGCCATTAAATTTACTCATTCCGGAAGTATAGAATTTGGTTTTACAATAGAAAAAAATGATATTCGTTTTTTTGTAAAAGATACCGGTATTGGCATTCATCCTCAACTACAAGAATACGTGTTTGATCGTTTTAGACAAGCTAATCTTTCGGCATATAAATCAGAAGACGGTATAGGATTAGGATTATCAATCTGCAAAGCATTTGTAGAAATGTTAGGCGGCAAAATTTGGGTTGAATCTGAAGTTAATGTCGGGTCTAATTTTATATTTACATTACCTGCAGAAATATTACACAATATAGACAATAAAACAATAGAAATAGCAGAACCTATTATACAAGATGGACTTACTATATTAATTGCCGAAGATGATATAGCCAATTTTATACTATTGGAAAAAATATTACGAACTCATACTAATGCACGTATTTTACATGCTCAAAACGGTGAAGATGCCTTACGAATTTTTAAAGAAGAACCTACAATAGATATTGCTCTACTCGACATTAAAATGCCAATAATTGACGGTATAGAACTAACATCAATCATTAAAAAAATAAAACCTGATTTTCCTATCATTATACAAACAGCTTTTGCATCAAATCAAATAAAACAACAAGTATTTAATGCCGGTTGCACAGCTATTATTTCTAAACCTATACAAAAACGCAAACTACTTCGTTTAATTTCAGATTGTTTACAATAATTTTTCAACTACTATTTTGTAGTTTCATACACTAACGTATACAATATTATTCAAAATACGTATCTTTGTAAAAAACTTTCTGTATGGCGAAAATTCAAACCGGTAGAAAACCAAGAACACGAGGGAAAAGAATTGAAAAACTTAAAAATAAGTATCGCCTTATTATTTTTAATGATGAATCATTTGCAGAAATTTATTCATTTCGTTTAACAAAAATTAATCTTTTCTTATTATTTGGTTTTGTTTCTATATTTATGGTTTCGTTAGTCTATATCCTTATAGCATATACCCCTCTCAAAGAATATGTTATACCTGATTATCCAAAATTAGAAGAACGAGAAAAAATTATTCAAAACACTATAAAAGTTGATTCATTAGAACATCAATTAAAACTATATGACCAAAAATTACAAATTCTACATATGGTAATAAACGGAGATGAACCTCCTCAATATATGAACGAAATTCCTGATTCAGCCGATAATTTTTCATCAATATCATTTTCACGTTCGGTTGAAGATTCTCTTTTACGTTTAGAAATTCAAGAATTTGAAGCATTAAACGTAAATTTTAAACCGGGAACAATAACCAATCCTAAATATGTAAATATCTATTTTCACGCACCCGTTCGCGGTACGGTTTCAAATAAATATTCGGCCGAACAAAAACATTTTGCTACCGATATTGTAGCGCCCAAAAATAGTGTAATTCATTCTGTACTACCGGGAATTATTGTATTTAATTCATGGACTATAGAAACCGAATATACATGTATAATTCAACACAGTAACAATTTTATTTCGGTATATAAACACAATTCAAAACTGCTGAAACAAATCGGTGATAAAGTAGAAGCAGGAGAAGGAATTGCAATAATAGGAAATACAGGAGAACTTACTACAGGTCCTCATCTTCATTTTGAACTTTGGCATGAAGGCAAACCGGTAAATGCCGAAGATTATATTGTTTTTTAAATAATTTTACAAATTCGTATTCAATACATGAAACGTGTTGCAATTTTAGGTTCTACAGGTTCAATAGGAACACAAGCTTTAGAAGTTATTTCACAAAATCCTCAACATTTTACGGTTGAAGTACTTACCGCACATAATAATGCTGATTTACTTATTGAACAAGCTATTCAATTTCAACCAAATACCGTAATTATATCAAACAAAGAAAAATATTTGTATGTTCAACAATCGTTAGACAAATACATGATAAAAGTATTTGCCGGCGAAGAAGCTCTTGCACAAGTGGTTGAAATGGATTCAATAGACATTGTATTAGGTGCATTAGTAGGATATTCGGGACTTATACCAATTATAAATGCTTTAAAGCACGGAAAACCCGTAGCACTGGCAAACAAAGAAGTATTGGTAGTTGCCGGACAATTAGTAAATAAACTGTCGCACCAACACAATGCCGCTATACTACCTGTAGATTCTGAACATTCTGCTATTTTTCAATGTATGGCAGGCGAATTTGAATATGGCAACAGCATTGAAAAACTTTTTTTAACAGCATCAGGAGGACCTTTTAGAGGCTATACACAAATTCAATTACAAAGTGTTACAAAACAACAAGCATTAAAACATCCGAATTGGGATATGGGTGCCAAAGTTACCATTGATTCGGCATCGCTCATGAATAAAGGCTTAGAAATGATTGAAGCAAAATGGTTATTTGGTTTAGATGCTAAACAAATTGAAATTATAGTTCATCCACAATCTATTATACATTCGGCAGTACAATTTTTTGATGGTTCTATAAAAGCTCAAATGGGATTGCCTGATATGAAATTACCTATACAGTATGCTCTGTCGTATCCACAAAGAGTTCCATCTACATTTCCACGCTTTAGTTTTTGGGATTATCCACAATTAACTTTTGAAAAACCGGTAATTGAAAACTTCCGAAATTTACATATTGCATATGAAGCTATTGCAAAATCGGGTAACATGCCCTGCATAATGAATGCCGCAAATGAAGTTGCTGTTCAGGCATTTTTGCATGACAAAATAAGTTTTTTGAGTATGTCGGGTTTAATTGAAAAAACTATGCAACATATTTCATATATAGCACAGCCTTCGCTTGATGATTATATACATACACACAATGAATCTATAGCATATGCACAATCATTGTTGTAACCGCTAATTACAATGGACGAACTATTAGAAAACGAACGAGGATTATTTGAACACTTCAAATTTGTTATTGATCAAGGTCAATCAATGATTCGTGTCGATAAATTCTTATCGGACAAAATAGATACTTATTCGCGTACAAAAATTCAACAAGCAGCAGACAATGGATTTTTATTTGCAAACGGCACCAATATAAAATCAAATTACAAAATAAAACCGGGTGATGTTATTACTATAGAACTTGATTATCCAAAACATGAATTAGAAATAATTCCGGAACAAATTCCGCTTAATATATACTACGAAGACGAACATCTAATAGTAATACACAAACCTCCGGGAATGGTTGTGCATCCCGGATACGGAAATTACACAGGTACTATGGTTAATGCTTTGGCCTGGCATTTACGCGATAATATACAATTTGAATCGAACGACCCACGCCCGGGATTGGTTCACCGAATTGACAAAGACACATCGGGACTTTTGGTAGTAGCTAAACATGAACAAGCAAAAACAGCGCTGGCAAAACAATTTTTTGAAAAAACCAGTGAACGTACATATATAGCAGTAGTTTGGGGTATTCCCAAAGAACGAAAAGGAACCATTTCGGGCTATATAGGTCGAGGGTTAAAAGACCGAAAAGTAATGACTATGTTTCCTGACGAAACACATGGCAAATGGTCTGTAACGCATTATACAGTATTACAAGAACTAGGATATGTATCGGTAGTAGAATGTAAACTAGAAACAGGCAGAACACATCAAATAAGAGCACATTTTAAATCAATAGGTCACCCGTTGTTTAATGACGAAACTTACGGAGGGAATCACATATTACGTGGAACAACATATGCTAAATACAAACAATTTGTGACTAATTGTTTTGCTATTTGTCCTCGACAGGCGCTTCATGCAAAAACTTTAGGATTTATCCACCCCTTTACCAAACAATTTTTGCAATTTGATTCTCCTATACCATCAGATATGGAACAATTAATTGAAAAATGGCACATCTATATTTCAAAACGCGACAACGATGAATAAAATACTCCATACCGATACTCTTGGATTAGCCTATACAAGTTACTTTGAAGGTAACGAACATGCATTTTTTACCTTATTGTCACCACACTTTGAACCCGACGATGTTGCAGTTGCTCATTTTTTTAGAAATTTTAATAGTATGCCGGCATTAGAACAACGTGCCATTGAAGAATGTTATGGTAAAATTTTAGACGTTGGTGCCGGCACAGGTAGTCATAGCGTGGAATTACAAAAACGTGGTTTTCAAGTTACAGCACTCGACATATCACCATTAGCCTGCAATGTTATGCAAAAACGAGGTATAACAAAAGTACTGTGTGAAGATTTCTATACACATTCGTATAAAACATATAACACTATACTGTTTTTAATGAATGGAATAGGAATAGTAGGCACACTAGAAGGATTTCCTCGCTTTTTTGAATCGCTGGAACGTATACTTGAACCAAACGGGCAAGTATTGGTAGATTCTTCTGATTTGCGATATTTGTTTGAAGAAGAAGATGGTTCATTTGCAATTCCCCTATGTGGTTATTACGGAGAATTAGAATATACTGTAGAATTTGAAAATTATACTTCAAAACCATTTAATTGGGTATATGTAGACTTTGATACACTCGCAAGCAAAGCGCACAAAGCAGGTTGGAACTGTACATTAGTTGCTGTTGGTGACCATTATGATTTTTTAGCAAGACTTACAAGAATATAATCAATACCCAAATAGATCTCGTTAAAACTCAAAAAAACTGCAATACATCATAAAAAAATTTTGAAAACTAAAATAATGCTCTATATTTGTGTGAGTTTAATTTAAAACATATAGCTTATGAAAAAATTTGTACATTGTATAGCAATAGCATTACTTTCAGTAAGTATGACAAGTGTATTTGCTCAAGAAACAGAAGCTCCCGCAAACGAAGGAAATTCTTGTGAAACTAAATTAGATGTAGGTTTAGATATATACAGCAGTTATATTTGGCGTGGATTAAAATTCGGATACGGACCTGCATTTCAACCAAAAGTAGAATTAACATCGGGTGGTTTTACATTAGGTGCATGGGGTAACGTAAATACAAACAACGGACATGATGCAGGAGAAAATCCTGAAGCATTTGAAGCTGATTTATATAGTTCATACACATTCCCTTTTGGACTTACATTAGGATTAAATGATTATTATTTTGGTGGAAATTATTTAGGTGTAAGTTTCAACAATATGGCACGTACACACTCTATTGAACCATTTTTTGAATATGTGTATGATAATAATTTAACATTTTATGGAGCACTTATGTTTATGGAAGAACGAGTAACTGACTTTTATTGTCAAGTCTCATACGATTTTGATTTATTTGATTTTGCAATTGGTGCTGGTGATGGTCAATATACTATGAATCCGGTATATAAAAATGGCGGGGAATTTTCTTTCTGTAATCTTACCATTTCAAAAGAAAAAACAATAAAAGTTACCGATTCGTTTAAAATACCTGTAACAGGTGCAGTAACACTTAATCCTACAAATGAAAGATTTTTTGTATATGTAGGAATGTCATTCTAATAGAGATAATTATAAAAAAACATGTATAGATATTTTTTCACATATACTTTTTACTACTTTTGCTTTTTTAAAAGCGTAAGCGAGGTTTAGTGTATGTGATTATAAAACAGCATAATACAATATCTAAGCCTCGAAAATTTCGGGGCTTTTTTTTTAATAACATAAATATGAAACGAATAGCAATACAAGGAATTCAAGGTGCTTTTCACGAAATAGCAGCAAAACAATATTTTGGCAACAATATAGAAACTGTAAACTGCGAAAAATTCAAACAAATATTTGAATTAGTTTCAAACGGTTCGGTAGATTATGGCGTTGTTGCAATAGAAAATACTATAGCGGGAAGTTTGTTGAGCAATTACAATTTACTTAAAGAATCTAAAGTTAAAATAATAGGCGAACTAAGTTTACATATAACTCAAAACCTTATGGCATTGCCGGGAACCACTATTGAAACTATTCGTGAAATTTACTCGCATCCTATTGCAATACAACAGTCTATGGAGTTTTTATCAAATTATCCGCATATAAAACTCATAGAATGGAGCGATACAGCTTCGAGTGCCAAAAAAATTGCAACCGAACAATTACATAATTCAGGAGCAATTGCAAGTAAATATGCTGCAGAATTATACGGATTACAAATTTTGGCAAGTGAAATAGAAACACACAAAATGAACTATACCCGTTTTTTGATAATTCAACGCAATTCACATGATGTGCCTGAAAATAATAAAGCCAGCTTATGTTTTGAATTAGGGCATCAACCGGGTTCATTAGTTGATGTTCTTACAGTTTTCAAAAATGAAGAAATAAACCTTACAAAAATTCAATCATTACCAATTTTAGGCCGTCCGTATCAATATTCTTTTTATATAGATTTAGAATGGAAAGACAGAGCCAGATATGACATAGCTCTCAATAAAGCTCTTAAAATTGTATCGAATTTATCGGTACTTGGCGAATATGTTCGCGATGAAAAATTTAATCATGAAATGATACAAATATAAACCGTATGAATATTGTAATAATAGGTGTAGGACTTATAGGAGGCTCTGTTGCATTAGCAATAAGAGGTTTCAACACTCATATAATAGGTGTAGATTCTAATACCGACCATGCAAACAAAGCATTAGAATTAGGAATCATTGACGAGATTAGTGATCTTGACAATGCATTACACAAAGCTCAACTCATAATACTTGCAATTCCGGTAGATGCCGCACGAAAATTATTGCCGTACATACTTGACAACATTCAAGATAATACTGTAGTAATAGATATGGGCTCTACCAAAGTAGGAATTTGCAACAATGTTCGTTCTCATGCTCGACGTTCACAGTATGTAGCATCGCACCCAATGGCAGGTACCGAAAACTCAGGTCCTGAAGCTGCTTTTGCCGATTTATTTAAAGGAAAAAAAACAATCATTTGCGAAAAAGAATTAAGTGCAGACTTTGCATTACAACAAGCAGAATTACTCTACAAAATTCTTGGTATGAGTATATTATACATGAATGCCGAAGAACATGACAAACATATTGCTTACGTTTCGCATCTTACACACGTCATAGCGTATGCATTGAGTCTTACAGTGCAAGAAATTGAAAAAGACGAAAAAACTATATTTGAAATGGCAGGCAGTGGATTTGGTTCTACAGTACGTATAGCAAAAAGTAGTACCGATATGTGGACTCCAATTTTTAAACAAAATGCGAAATATTTAACTGCGTCTATCGACAAATACATTGATATATTACAACATTTTAAAGAAGTTATACAAGAAAATAACGATACCAAACTCTATGAAATGATTAAAGAAGCAAATAAAATACGTAATGTGCTTGATAAACCAAATATGCAAGTAAAAACAAAAAAATAATTGAAAATACTATATGGAAATACATTTAAACATTGAACCTATTGAAAGTTGGGGAGTAAAACCAACAAAACCTTTTATATTATCAGGTCCGTGCAGTGCCGAAAGCGAAGAACAAGTATTAACAGCAGCTCGTGGTTTAGCGGCTTATGGCGTACAAATATTTAGAGCAGGTATTTGGAAGCCACGTACTCGTCCCAATCAGTTCGAAGGTGTTGGTTCGGTAGGATTGAAATGGTTGCGAACCGTGAAACAAGAAACCGGCATGCTTACAGCTACTGAAGTTGCCAATGTAAAACATGTATACGAAGCCCTAAAAATGGGTGTAGATATACTATGGATTGGAGCACGTACTTCTGCAAATCCTTTTTCGGTACAAGAAATTGCCGATGCACTGCAAGGTGTTGATATTCCTGTATTAATTAAAAATCCTGTAAATCCCGATTTAGAATTGTGGATAGGTGCTATTGAGCGAATTGCCGGTGCCGGGATTACAAAATTAGGTGCTATACACCGTGGATTTTCATCATCGGAAAAAACCAAATATCGCAACGTGCCACAATGGCAAGTTGCTATAGAATTACACCAACGAATTCCAAATTTACCTATCATATGTGACCCGAGTCATATAGCAGGCCGTGCCGATTTAGTTTTTGAAATTTCGCAACAGGCTATGGATTTAGGACAAGACGGATTAATTATAGAATCTCACCCAAATCCTAAAATTGCATTAAGTGATGGTAAACAACAACTTACACCCGATGAAGTAGGACAATTAATAAAAAATCTAAAAATTCGTGAAGCTACCACCGATAATATAAAATTTACACAATCACTTGAAGAGCTACGTGCAAAAATTGATATGATTGATGAAGAAATTCTTGCAATTATTCAACGCCGAATGAATGTGGTAAAAGAAATAGGAAAAAACAAAAAAGAAAATAATATCAGAATTCTTCAAACCGACCGTTGGATGCAAATTATTGAAAAAGCAAAACAAAAAGG
This sequence comes from Bacteroidota bacterium, assembly GCA_029266015.1. Lineage (GTDB taxonomy): Bacteria > Bacteroidota > Bacteroidia > Bacteroidales > UBA1715 > MWCJ01. Next base: position 5,899 of record JAJUFK010000030.1, on the reverse strand, counting down.
GAATTCTAAAGGATTAAGTGATGAATTTATTGAAAAATTATTCAAAGCTATTCATCAAGAATCTATTAATATACAAACAGAAATTTTAAATTCATAAATAAGAAAATAAAGGCGTAAAGGATAGTCCTTTAGACCTATAAACATATAAACCTAAAATGAAAACATTATCAATTCACAGTACCATAGGCGATTCAGATATACTTGTAGGAGAAACATTGGCAAATGTTACAAACTATTTACCCAAAAATAAAAAAATAGCAATTATAACAGATAGTAATATTCGAAGTCTGTATGGGGCTCAATTTCCTCAAGCAGATGTAGTAATAGAAATTCCTGAAGGTGAAAACAACAAAGTATTGCATACACTCGAAAATATTTTTGAACAATTGGTTGCAGCCGAATTTGACCGCACTTCGTTTATACTTGCCATAGGTGGCGGTATAGTATGCGATGTAAGTGGATTTGCCGCTGCTACGTTTATGCGCGGTATAGAATTCGGATTTGTTTCTACCACATTGCTTAGTCAGGTAGATGCAAGTGTTGGAGGAAAAAATGGCGTAAACTTCAAAGGTTTTAAAAATATGATAGGCACTTTTTGTTTGCCAAAATTTGTAATTTGCGAATTGAATATGCTTAAAACCTTACCAACATCGGAATTGCTAAGTGGAATGGCAGAAGTGGTAAAACATGGAGCAATAGCCGATGCCGATTTATTTGCTTATATTGAAAAACATCCTGATAAAGTATTATCATATGATGCCGAAGCATTAGAACGATTTGTATACGATTCGGTTGTTATAAAATCAAATATTGTAAACAAAGATGCCAAAGAAGGTGGAGCACGACGTTTTTTTAATTTTGGTCATACATTTGGTCATGCAATTGAAAAAAACACAAAAATGCCTCATGGTTATGCAGTAAGTATAGGTATGGTAATAGCTTCCAAAATGTCTGCTGCACGCGGATTACTTTCACAACATGATGTTGAAAGAATCATAGCTGTACTTCAATCATTAGGATTACCTACTGAATGCGAAATAGAACCAATAGCTTTATTTGAAGCTCTTAAACGAGACAAAAAACGTGATGGCGATGGAATTCATTTTGTATTACTTGATAGGATTGGAAATGCTATAGTCGAAAAAATGAGTTTAAACGAATTAGAACACATAATACATGATATGCGTTAGTATTCCGGTATCTAATACCGATGAGTGTTTAGAACTAATACAATCAGCCGACATGGCTGAAATACGAATTGACATGGCCGGTTTTGACATGAATGCAGTAGCTCATGTATTTAGTTCAGCTAATAAACCTCTTATAGCTACTTGCCGCCCCGAAATAGTTGCTGATAATGACCGTGTGAAATTACTTATTCATGCTATACAACATGGAGCAGCTTATGTTGATATAGAATATGAAGCAAGCCCTGCAATTCAACAAAAAATAATTGCCGAAGCAAAAAAATATACCTGTAAGGTAATTATTTCATATCATAATTACTCAACAACGCCATCAACTAAAGAATTGCATACAATAATAGATACTTGCTTTAATGCAGGAGCTGATATTGCAAAAATTGCAACTACAGCACTTACCCCCAATGACAGTGCTCGTATTTTAGGTTTGTATGATTCATACACTAATCTTGTAGCATTAGCTATGGGTAAATTAGGAGCTATTACCCGCATTGCAAACTGCTATTTAGGGAGTCCTTTTACCTTTGCCGCTATAAACCAAGAACAAAAAACAGCTCCCGGACAATTTACCGTTGAAGAGATGAAACTCTTTTATTCAATATAACCACATTGAAAACCATTGGATTACATACAAGTTTTTGGTTAGTATGTAGTGCAATTATTGCAATTATTTATATACCTGCAATAGTTCAGCAAGGTATGTTTTTAGATGGCGTAACATACGCTGCTATTTCAAAAAATCTTTCTCACGGTATTGGCACGTGGTGGAAACCCAGCTATACCGCCACATTTAATTCTGAATTTTATGGTCATCCTCCATTTTTCTTTATACTACAATCATTCTTTTTTGCATTATTAGGAGATTCATTTATAGTGGAACGAATATTTTCGTTTATAATGCTGCTCTGTACTATATGCGGAATAATAGTAGTTTGGCGAGAATATACTAAACCATATAATTTGCAAGCATATGCGTGGTTACCCGTGCTTTTATGGATTATAATCCCCGATATAATATGGACTTTCTCTAATAATTTACTTGAAACGGCAATTTCACCGTTGGTACTTTTTAGTATATATTTTTTTATCAAGAGTATTCACTCAAAAACACTCTTGTTTATAGCATTAGGAAGCATTTGTTTATGGATAGCTTATGGTATAAAAGGACCTGTAGCTTTGTTTCCTCTATCATTTTTTATAATACATTCAATATTATTTAAACAATTAACTATTTCAAAAGCAATACGAAACACCATTATAACATTTTCTTTTGTTTGTATACTTTTTATACTATTGTGTCTAATTGAACCTCGATTTGTTCATTCTTTTACAACATATCATTCTATTCAGGTATTTGCTGCACTCCGGGGAAATAATGAAATAACCGTTTCATGGCGAGGAGCAATTCTTGTTAATCTTTTCATAAGTTTATTACCTCTTTTCGTAATAACCATTGTATTTCTGTTCATACAAAAAATTAGAACTAAACAAATAGTAAAAAAACGTACTCACAATCAGGTATTCCTGTTTTTTATACTCCTGTTTGTGTCTGGTTCACTGCCTTTGGTAATTACATTAAAACAACGAATTTTTTATGCAGTACCTTCATATTCATTTATCACAATAGCTTGTGCATTATTACTAGTTCATAGTATTCCTACTTTATCAGTAAAATCAAGACATATTACAGCTATAATCGGAATTATTGGAGTTTGTTTTGGAATATGTTTTACAATATATACAAATAATACATATAAAAAAGATGCTGTTTTATTACAAGATATTGCTACTATTCATACTCACATTCCTCCACATACAATTATTGGCTGCACTCAAGAACTTGCGCGTAATTGGAAATTACTGGCATATTTACAACGTTTTGCTTCAATTTCAATAACAGATACTCGCAAAGACTTACCATATATAATTGTTGAGAAACATAAAGACTTTCAGAATTCGGAATATAAGCCATATATACTTTTGCAAACCCTTAACGTTTATAAAAAATAACATAGTTTATATACAAATAGTAATATTCATTATTTTATTTTGTAAAAAATGGGTATATTTGAAATAATACCTAACGAGAATTCTTGATAAACCACACATTGTAAATACCTATGGATACAAATAAAAAAATTAACAATGCACAATCCGGTGCTATATATGGACTATGCTTTATAGGAGCCGCTGTTTACTTTATACTTAAATCAACTTGTTTTTGGGGTGGCATATGGGGTGTTATTAAAGCAATAGTTTGGCCTACCATATTAGTATTTGAAGCATTCAAAACATTTGGGATATAAGCTTTGTTATTTGAGTGTTAATAATTCTCTTATGCTATATTCTTATAGTTTGTTGAGTTTTTGTATGTTTGTATAAACAATTCAATTATGCAACAATACTTAGATTTGCTCTCAAAAGTTTTAAACGAAGGAGTGCAAAAACACGATAGAACAGGTACCGGAACTATAAGTTTATTCGGCCACCAAATGCGTTTTAATTTGCAAGAAGGTTTTCCACTATTAACTACTAAAAAATTACATACTCGTTCTATTTTTATTGAATTGTTGTGGTTTCTCAAAGGCGACACCAATATTAAATATCTCAAAGATAACAACGTACGTATTTGGGATGAATGGGCAGATGCAAATGGTGATTTAGGTCCGGTATATGGATATCAATGGAGAAAATGGCCTGATTATAAAGGTGGGCATATTGACCAAATATCTCAATTAATTGATTCTATAAAACATAACCCCGATTCGCGTCGTCACTTATTAAGTGCTTGGAATGTTGGAATGATAGATGAAATGGCTCTTCCTCCGTGCCATATATTATTCCAATTTTATGTTGCAAACGGAAAATTATCTTGTCAACTATATCAACGCAGTGCCGATTTATTTTTAGGAGTTCCTTTTAATATTGCATCATATTCACTATTAACTCATATGATTGCTCAAGTGTGTGGATTAGATGTTGGAGAATTTATACATACATTTGGTGATGTACATATTTATAACAATCATATTGAACAATGCAAATTACAATTAACACGTGATGTAAGGCCACTACCAAAACTTAGTTTAAACCCTGCTGTTACCAATATTTTTGATTTTACATACGAAGACATCACAATACTTGATTACAATCCTCATCCACATATAAAAGGCGAGGTTTCGGTTTAAGATTATTTTACTATGCAATTTAAACCTACAGGCTGTTTTTATATTTTGTATATACCGTTCTAAATTACAAATTTACACTTATTTTTCCTGTCCTAATTTTGGGGTGTATTATAATCTATCTCACTATCCAATCGAGCGTACAGGCTGTTTTTACTTTTACCAAATAGCCTTTACCCCATGTTACGGTTGACAATGAATTGAGTGCCGGTACATTTTTTATGTCCCAGAATGAATCCTGGTCTTTTACCGTTTCTACCTGCGACCAAATACTTGAGAGTGCTTGTTGCATGTTGGTAGTACCTTGCAGCGGACAACCTATCATATTCCAACCCGGAGAAAGTGTCACCTTAGGAACAGAAACTACTACTGCAATAGTTGCTCGAGGGCTTTCGCAAGATCCTACCATTTGCGAAACATAAAAATACGTGGTGCCCGCCGTAGCTGTGGATGGAGTGGGTGCAATAGCAGAAGCTGTTCCTCCGGTGGTAGTACTATACCAACGCAAATTAGTACCTGTAGCCGTAAGAGGAGAAGCTTGAGATAATAATGTGTATTCTATAGGAGAATTCACTACAGGTGCTATAGGGGTTGCGTTTATAGTAACAATTATTGATGAGCGTGAACTTTCTACATTGTTTACCGTTTGCGATACATAGTATATTGTGCTACCTGCGGTTGCAGTACTTGGGGTTGGTGCGGTAGTACTTGCTGTTCCACCTGTTGCCACCGTGTACCATTTAAGTGCGGTACCTGTTGCAGTTAAAGCCGTTGCAGTTGCCCCTTGGCAATACGTTACAGGTGTAGTTACCGTTGGTGCAGGAGTAGTTGCTGCTGTAAAAGTCATATAATTTAAGTTTATATAATCCGTAGCACCTATGGTTACCCGTATTACTTGTGCTCCTGCTGTTAAGGTTATATTTGGTATTACCACATCTTGCCATGTTTGCCAACCTCCCGTATTGGGTATTGCCACATTGTTGGCTATAGTTACACCATTTGCTGCCACGCTAAGTGTTCTTCCATCACCCTGGCAGGCTACTCTGAGTGTGAGTGTATAGGTGCCTGCCGTTACAACATTTACACTATATTCTAACCATTCACCTGCAGTTGCATACCCTATATTATACCCGCCACCTGCATCGGTACAGGTTTCTATATCTACATCTTCATCTGTTCTAAAAGCCGGTGGACTTGGTACACTCGTGCCCGGAGTATTGTCTAAATACCCTACACCATTGCCACCAACATCAAAGTTCTCAAATTCTATTTTGCCCGGTATGTTTGGTGCGGTGCCTCCGTATGGTCCTTTTGGCACATTTACTTTAATAACAACAGAAGCTGAAGTAGTTTTATTACCTGCATTATCGGTAGCTACTGCTGTTAATGTATATGTACCTGCTGCTACATTTGTCCACGAATAGGTATAAGGTGATGTAGCATCTTCGCCAAGTTTAGTTGTGCCGTTATAAAATTCTACTTTTGAGATAGTTTTGCCCGTACCTGCTGTTG